>CAXTBU010000007.1:1605-5703 GCA_964242885.1 uncultured Actinomycetales bacterium | reverse complement strand
TTCATGTACCAGCGCAGCTTCGCCGACCCCGACGGGCACCTGTGGGAGGTCTTCTGGATGGACGAGTCGGCGGTGCCCGGCCAGTCGGTGCCGCAGACGGCCGACGCGTAGTCGTCCCCCTGTTCCGTGCCGGTCCGGCGGGTTACCGTTCCACCCTCGCCGGGCGGCACGACCACGCGCCCTCCGGCTCCGGCCGCGGGACGGGAGACGGGCGATGACCTCATCGGTTGCGACGGTCGCCGGGCCGACCGGTGCGCCACTGGAGCAGCAGCTCGAGCTGCACCGCCGGGAACTGACCGGCTTCTGCTACCGGATGCTCGGGTCGGTGCACGACGCGGAGGACGCGGTCCAGGAGGCGATGATCCGCGCCTGGCGGGGCCTTGACGGTTTCGAGGGCCGGGCCTCTCTCCGGTCCTGGCTGTTCCGGATCACGACGAACGTCTGTCTGACCGCGCTGGACACCCGGTCGCGGCGGGCGCTGCCGGTCGACCTGAGCGCGCCCGGTCGCCCGGTCGTGGAGTCGCTCGGCGCGCCGACGTCGGCGCTGGAGTGGGTCGAGCCGGCCCCCGACGACCGCATCGGCGTGAGCAGTGATCCGGCGGACCTCGTCGTGGCCCGGGACTCGGTCCGGCTGGCGTTCGTCGCCGCGCTGCAGCACCTCCCGCCCCGGCAGCGAGCGGTGCTCATCCTGCGGGACGTCCTCCGGTGGCGGGCCGACGAGGTGGCCGAGCTGCTCGACACGACCGTCGCCTCGGTGAACAGCGCTCTGCAGCGCGCCCGGGCCACGACGTCGGCCCTGGACTCGGCGGCGCCGGTGGACCCGGTCGACGCGGAGCTGCAGGAGCTGCTCGACCGGTACGTCGACGCCTTCGAGCGCTACGACATGGAAGCACTGCTCGCCGTCCTGCACGAGGACGCGACGCAGTCGATGCCGCCGTTCGCGCTCTGGCTGCGCGGCCGGGACGACGTGATCGCTTGGATGCTCGGGCCCGGCGCAGGGTGCCGCGGCTCGCGATTCCTGCCCGCCGCCGCGGCGAACGGCTGCCCGGCCTTCGGCCAGTACCGGGCCAGTGGGCCCGGGGGACGGCACCAGCCATGGGGGCTGCACGTCCTGGAGGTCTCCGGCGGGCGGGTCACCGGGCTGACGGTCTTCCTCGACACCAGCCTGTTCCCGCTGTTCGGCCTCCCGCTCGGCCTCGACTGACGGTGGTGCCGTGGTCGTGCCGGCGGGCTCGGCCGGGGCAGCCCAGGAACCTGACGGTCTTCCGGTTCCCTCTGCTGCGCCGACGAGAAGGGCAGCCGGTGGTCGGTCCCCTGACGGACCAGCCGGGCTAGCCGATGGCCCGGTCGTCGTGTGACTCCCGGCGAGCGAAGACGTCGTCCATGTGCGCCTCGGCCCACGCCTTCACGGTACGGACCGCCCGGTGCAGGGACAGCCCGAGGTCGGTCAGCGCGTAGGTCACCGTGACCGGCACCGTCGGCGTCACGGTGCGGACGACCAGGCCGTCGCGCTCCAGAGACCGCAGCGTCTGGGTGAGCATCTTCTGGCTCACCCCGGCCAGCTGCCGCGCCAGTTCCGAGTAGCGCAGCGGCCGCGACGGCTCGGCGTGGTCGGCGTGGTCGGCGCGACCGCCGTCGGGAGCGTGGCCGCCGTCGCCACCGAGCGCACAGAGGACCAGCGTCACCCACTTGTCCGAGATGCGGTCGAGCAGCTGCCGACTCGGACAGGCCGCCAGGAACGCGTCGTACTCCGCCTTGGCCTGGTTCCTCTGCTGGGCGGCGGTCGCCGTCATGCTCCCCTCCTCTGCGGGTGCCTTACGCACTTCCAGGTGTCTACTTCCCGCTGGAGAGCGATCGCTCCATGCTGGCACGACCAGATCTACGGCACCACCACCAGTCAGCGACGAGAGGCAACACCGTGAGCACGACCACCACCTCCCTGCCCGGCGGAACCTGGACCCTGGGCGACCTGGACGTCACCCGCTTCGGCTACGGGGCGATGCAGCTCGCCGGCCCGTGGGTGATGGGACCGCCCGCGGACCGCGACGGCGCCCTGGCCGTCCTGCGCGAAGTCATCGCTCTCGGCATCACCCACATCGACACCAGCGGCGCGTACGGGCCGCGCACCACGAACGAGTTGATCCGCGAGGCGGTCCGCCCGTACCCCTCCTCGCTGCACGTGGTGACCAAGGTCGGCGCGACCCGTGACGAGCAAGGCGGGTGGCCGATCGCGCGCCGCCCCGAGGAGCTGCGACGACAGGTGTACGACGACCTCGCCTCGCTCGGCGTGGACGTCCTGGACCTGGTCAACCTCAGGCTTGGCGACGCGCAGGGACCCCAGCCCGGCTCGCTCGCTGAGGCCTTTGAGACACTCGCCGAACTCCAGCAGCAAGGGCTGGTCCGTCACCTGGGTGTGAGCAACGCGACGGCCGAGCAGGTCGCGCAGGCGCGGGCCATCGCGCCGATCGTGTGCGTGCAGAACGTCTACAACCTCGCCGTGCGCCACGACGACGACCTGGTCGACGACCTCGCCCGGGACGACATCGCCTACGTGCCCTTCTTCCCCCTCGGTGGCTTCAGCCCGTTGCAGTCCTCCGCGCTGTCGGCAGTGGCAACCCGGCTGGGGGCGACGCCGATGGCGGTGGCCCTGAGTTGGTTGCTGCAGCGCTCTCCCAACATCCTGTTGATCCCGGGCACCAAATCCGTGGCGCACCTGCGCGAGAACGTCGCCGGTGCGGCACTCCGGCTCGCTGCCTCAGACCTCGGCGAACTCGACACCATCGGCCGTCCGCCTGAGCGCACGCGCGGGTAGCGCGCCGAGGGGTCACGTCGCCGACCGGTGGGCGGCTCGCAAGTCGACGGTCCACGCCGATGGTCGTCACTCGCCCGATCCGGGCCCGGGTCGGGCGAGCGGCGGTCGCCGGTCAGCGTCTGGGGCGTGGCGGGGTGCCGGGCGGTACCGCTCGACGTGACGCATCCAGAGAGCGGCGAGGGAACTTCGGCGAGGTGACGGAGATCGCGACGCCGGCGCTGAACCAGTCCGTCGGCGTCGGCATGCGCGCACGTCTCACGGTGGGTCTTCGGCGGTTGGTCACCGAAGACCCACCTCAGCGGATCGAACGGGTGTTCGATACGCTCTCCGGGTTCGTCCTGTTCCGGGACGGGGCCGGCCGGGGGAGGTGTGTCGATGGGGTGGTCCAACCCGCCGGTGCCCTGGGGCGCGGTCCAGCGGGCGCTGTCCGGGGAGCCGGCACCGTCCGACCCCGGCCTGCAGCCCGGCGACGGCGGGGACAGCCCGGCCTGGTCCCGGCACCGCGCGCCGTACGAGCCCCCCGCGGGCCCGCCCGCGGGGGGCGCGGCCGGGTCCGCCGGGTCCGCCGGTCCGGCGACGGTGCCCTACGCGGAGTTGCACTGCCACTCCCACTTCAGCTTCCTCGACGGCGCCGCCAGCCCGGAGCAGCTGGCCGAGACCGCCGCCGGCCTCGGCCTGTCCGCGCTGGCGCTGACCGACCACGATGGCTTCTACGGGATCGTCCGGTTCGCCGAGGCGGCCCAGGCGCACGGGCTGGCGACGGTGTTCGGCACCGAGCTCAGCCTCGGGCTGTCCGGGCCGCAGAACGGCGTCGCCGACCCGGAGGGCGAGCACCTGGTGGTGCTGGCCCGGGACCTCGACGGCTACTCCCGGCTGTCCTCGACCGTGTCCGCCGCACACCTGGCCGGCGGGGAGAAGGGCCGCCCGGTCTACGACCTGGAGCGGGTCGCGGCCGCCGCGGACGGCCGGTGGGCGGTGCTCACCGGCGGCCGCAAGGGCGTGCTGCGCCGGGCGCTGGACACCGGCGGGGTCGACGCCGCGAGCACCGCTCTGGACCGGCTGGTCGCGCTGTTCGGCGCCGACGCGGTGCACGTCGAGCTCACCGACCACCGGCTGCCCACCGACGCGGACACCATCGACGCGCTCACCGCGCTGGCCGACCGCCACCGGCTGCCGACCGTGGCCACGAACGGCGTCCACTACGCGGTGCCGGACCAGGCGCGGCTGGCGTCGGCGATGGCCGCGGTCCGCGCCCGGCGCGGCCTGGACGAGATGGACGGCTGGCT
>CAXTBU010000007.1:0-1505 GCA_964242885.1 uncultured Actinomycetales bacterium | reverse complement strand
CCCGGCTGGACCACGAGCTGGCGGTGATCACCGAGCTGGGCTTCGCGGGCTACTTCCTCGTCGTGGAGGACATCGCCCGGTTCTGCCACGACGCGGGAATCCTCTGCCAGGGCAGGGGGTCCGCCGCGACCTCGGCGGTCTGCTTCGCGCTGCGGATCACCAACGTCGACGCGGTGAAGTACGACCTGCTGTTCGAGCGGTTCCTGGCCCCCGAGCGCGACGGCCCGCCGGACATCGACATCGACATCGAGTCCGACCGCCGCGAGGAGGCCATCCAGTACGTCTACGGCCGCTACGGGCGCGACCGCGCCGCCCAGGTGGCCAACGTCATCACCTACCGGGCGCGGTCGGCGGTCCGGGACGTGGCCAAGGCGCTCGGGTTCTCCCCGGGCCAGCAGGACGCGTGGAGCAAGGGCATCGACCGGTGGGGCCCGCTGCACGACCGGGCCGACCCGTCGTTCGCGGAGTCCGGCATCCCGGAACAGGTGCTCTCCCTGGCCGCCGAGCTGCAGGACGCCCCGCGCCACCTGGGCATCCACTCCGGCGGCATGGTGCTGGCCGACCGCCCGGTGGCGGAGATCTGCCCGGTCGAGTGGGCGCGGATGGAGAACCGGTCGGTCCTGCAGTGGGACAAGGACGACTGCGCCCGGACCGGGCTGGTGAAGTTCGACATGCTCGGGCTGGGCATGCTCTCCGCGCTGCACTACGCCGTCGAGCTGGTCGCCACCCACCAGGGGCAGACGGTCAACCTCCACGAGCTGGACCTGGAGGACCCGGAGATCTACGCGATGCTCACCCGCGCGGACTCCGTCGGGGTGTTCCAGGTCGAGTCCCGGGCGCAGATGGCGACCCTGCCCCGGCTACGGCCGCGCACGTTCTACGACCTGGTCGTCGAGGTGGCGCTCATCCGGCCCGGCCCCATCCAGGGCGGCTCGGTGCACCCCTACATCCGGCGGCGCAACGGCCAGGAGGAGGTCACCTACGACCACCCGCTGCTGGAGCCGGCGCTGCGCAAGACCCTCGGCGTGCCGCTGTTCCAGGAGCAGCTGATGCAGATGGCCATCGACGTGGCCGGCTTCACCCCCGCCGAGGCCGACCAGCTGCGCCGGGCGATGGGCGCGAAGCGGTCGACGGAGAAGATGGCCCGGCTGCGGGACCGGCTGTTCGAGGGGATGGCCCAGCGCGGGGTCGGCGGCGACGTGGCCGAGACCGTCTACCGCAAGCTGCTGGCGTTCGCGAACTTCGGCTTCCCGGAGAGCCACTCGATCAGCTTCGCCGCGCTGGTCCTGTACAGCTCCTGGTTCAAGCGGTACCACCCGGCCGCGTTCTGCGCGGCGCTGCTACAGGCGCAGCCGATGGGCTTCTACTCACCGCAGAGCCTGGTCGCCGACGCCCGCCGGCACGGCGTGGTCGTCCGCGGTCCGGACGTCAACGCCAGCCAGGCGGCGGCGACGCTGGAGCCCGACGACCCCGACCACCCGGAGAGCACCCGTCTCGGCCCCGGC
>CAXTBU010000006.1:70126-73218 GCA_964242885.1 uncultured Actinomycetales bacterium | reverse complement strand
GCTCCCGCTCGCGCTGCTCGGCGACCCGGCGGACCCGCAGCTGCCCGGCCGCGGCGGCGCGCTGGGCGGCCGCGCGAGCTGCTACCTCCCGCGCCACCGCCGCCTGGCGGGCGGCCTCGCGGCGCAGCGTCTCCTGGCGGGCGGCCTCGGCGGCGACACGACGGGCCTGCTCCTCCAGCCCGGCCTGTCGCGCTGCGGCCAGCTGGACGGAGACGCCGCGGGTGCGGGCCAGCGCCGCGATCAGTCCGGTGCGACGGGCGGCGGTGGCGCGGACCCGGCTGCGCTGCTCGGCCTGGGCGGCGCGGGCGACCGAGGCCGCCGCGCGGGCGACCGTCTCGGCGCTCCGGGCGGCAGCCAGTGCTCGCCCGGTCCGCTGCTCCTCGGCAGCGAGCCGGACGGTCGCGGCGCGGTACCCCGCCCACGCCCGGTCCAGGCCGCCGGCCACCGCACGGACGGCGCCGCCGGTGCTGAGCAGCCGGCCGGGATCCGCCGCGGTGGTGACCGCCGCGAGCCGGTCGACCCCGGATCCGGTCCGGTAGGCCGACGCGGCGAGGTTGCCGAGCCGGGAGCGTTCGCGCTCGGCGCCACGACGGGCTGCGGCCAGCTCGGTCCGGGCGCGGACGACCGAGGCAGCCGCGAGGTCGCGTCGCCAGACCGCACCGTTGAAGGCCTCGGCGGCAGACTCCGCCGCGATGCCGGCCTCGTCCAGGGCCCGCGAGTCCCGGGCCAGCTCCGCCTCGATCGACGCCACGTCACCGGCGCGGGCGACGGCCGCGGCGCGCGCGTCGTCCACCTGCTGCTGGGAGGGGAACACCGGTCCCGAGGCGCCCGGCGGCTGGTCGGGCCGGGGGGCCGCCGTTGCGCTGCCCGGCAGGACGCCGACGAGCAGCACCGCACCGACGACGCCGGCAGCCAGTGCCGTCCGTCGGACCCGGCGGACCGGCGCCACCCGGCGTACCGGCGCCGGGGCCCCGGCGCCGGTACGGCCGGTTGCCCGCGGTTCGACTGCTCGCATGCGGTGCCCGTCGTCGGGCGGCGGCAGCGGCGAACCCCTTCCCCGAGGGTTCGCCACCGCCACCGCGTTCGTGTTCGCCGTCTTCCGGCGCGCTGGCGGACGACAACCAGCCCGTGTCAGCGGTCGCAGCCGCCTCGTACGTCACACAGGAAACATCAATCCCACTTTCGCCGCCAGATCGTCGGCGTGTCGCCTTGACAATTACACGCGTGTGATTCTCGGTTTCGGGCGACGTCGGTGCATCCACCGCACCTCCCGACCGGCTATCGCCGAGGGGTCGCCGGGCTACGCTCCGCAGATGGCAGCCCGGACGCCGTTGTCGGTCGCCCGGGAAGCCGGGTCCCCCGGGTGAGCGCACCCGACCTGCTCCCGGACCGCCGCGCCGTCCTCGCCGAGCTCGCCCGCATCGAGGTGGCCGTCCACCGCCAGCTGACCGGCCTGCCCCAGGCCGCCGAGGCCGTCCGGGCTGTCGCGGCCGCCAACGGGTGGGCCCACGAAGCTGCTCGGGCCCGGCTGGTGCTCGCCGACGTCTCGGCTCGCGCGGACCGGATCGAGGACGGCGCGCAGGCCGAGCGGGACATCCTCGTGGAGGCGATGCTCGCGGGCGACGACCTGCTCGCGGCCCGGGCCCACCACCTGCTCGGCAGTTCCCTGGACCGGCTGGGGCTGACGACGGAGGCCCTGGCGCACGCGGCGGACGCGGTGCACCTGCTGCCCGCCGACGCGCCGGCCCACCTGCGCGTCGAGCACACGATGCTGCTCGCGCTGATGAGCTCCCAGCAGCTGTCCGGCACCGGGTTCCGGTCCTCGTTCGAGCAGGTCATCGCCGACGCGGAGGCGCTGGACGCACCGGACCTGCTGCTCGCCGCGCTGAACAGCTACGCCTGGCTGCTGCACGAACGCGGCGAGGCCGCGGATGCCTCGGCCGTCGTCGAGCGGATGCAGCAGGTCGCCGACCACCACTCCGTCCGGCTGCACTCGGCCGCGCTGGACACCGCGGCCCGGGTGCTGCTGGACCGCGGCGACCTGGTGCGCGCTGAGGAGATGGCGCGCGCCGCCATCGCCGGCGACGCCGCGTCGCCCAGCCGGTTCAACGTGGGCGAAGGGATGCTGACGCTCGCGGAGATCCGGTGGGCACGTGGCGACGCCGACGGTGCCGCCACCCTCGTGGCCGGTGCCGAGGAGCTCGCCGTCGAGCACAACCTGCCGGAGATCCGGGCACTCGCGCTGCGCCAGAAGGCCCGCCTGCTCGCCGAGCGCGGCAACTACCGCGACGCCTACGAAGCCGTGACCGCGTACCACGACCTCTGGGAGACGGTCCGGAGTCGGGAGACCGACTCCCGGGCGGTGTTGCTGCAGACCGTGCTCAGGACCGACGAGGCCCGCGAGCGCAGCGCTCTCTACGAGGAGCTCGCCGAACGGGACCCGCTGACCGGTGCGTGGAACCGCCGGCACCTCAACCGGATCCTGCCGGCGATGCTCGGCGAGCACGACGCCGGCGGCGTTCCGCTGTCGGTCGCGCTCGTCGACCTCGACGGGTTCAAGGCGGTGAACGACCAGCGCGACCACGAGGTCGGTGACGCGGCGCTGTGCCGGATCGCGGAGCTGCTCCACCTCGAGCTCGCTGAGCCGTCCTTCGCGGTGCGCCTGGGTGGGGACGAGTTCCTGCTGGTGCTGCCCGGGCTGGACCACCGGGCGGCGGTGCGGCTCGCGGAAGCCGCCCGCCGACGGGTCGCCGCGCAGGACTGGGCGGAGCTGACCCGCGGGCTGGCGGTCACCGTCAGCGTGGGGGTCGCCACGTCGACGAGCGCCTCGACCCAGGCGGGCCTGATGCGGGTGGCCGACGAGAACATGTACCGGGCGAAGCGGGCGGGCGGGAACACCGTGCAGGGTTCGGTCGGTGCCACCGGAGCTGACGCCGACTCTCCGGACCGCGGGGGCCGCCGGGCCCGTGACCTGCCCCGGGGTGGCGGACTCTTGCGCGGCGGGGGCCGGGGGTCCCGCCGGGCCCCACCGGCTGCTGCCGGCCCCGGCGAGTCTCAGCCGGCCCCCGCCGGCCCCGGGGGTTCGGCACCGG
>CAXTBU010000006.1:42461-70026 GCA_964242885.1 uncultured Actinomycetales bacterium | reverse complement strand
GCCGGCCCCGGCGAGTCTCAGCCGGCCCCCGCCGGCCCCGGGGGTTCGGCACCGGCCACTGCCGCCGAACCCGGCGAGGCCCGCCGGCCAGAGCCCGGCTCTGCGCCGCCGCTGCTGGCCGGCGGCTGAGTCCGCCGCTCACGACCCCGACCACCGACCCGTCCCGGGAGCCCCGTGCCGCACCGGCCGGCCGCGCCCGTCCACGTCAGCCTCCGAAGGAGCACCCGTGCCGTTCCCCCGTTCCCCGCAGCCCGCACCGGCGACCGCCGGCCCGGCCGCTCCCCGCGTCCCGGCACGTCGCGTGCTGGTCGACGCGCTGGCGACCGGTTCCGTCGCGACCGGCCTCTCGGTGCTGGTCGGCGCGGCGGCGATCGGCCTGTGCGCCCAGGTCAGCCTGCCGCTGCCGGGGACGCCGGTGCCGCTGACCCTGCAGACCTTCGCTGTCCTGCTGGTCGCGGCCGCGCTGGGCCCGGCTCGCGGGGTCGCGGCCACCGTCGTGTACGTCGGCGCCGGGGTCGCGGGAGTGCCGTGGTTCTCCCCCGGGGCGGGGCGGGCGTCCGCGGGGTACCTGGTCGGGTTCGTCGTCTGCGCGGCGCTGGTCGGCTGGCTCGCCCGGCGGGGGATGGACCGCACGGTTGCCCGCACCGCCGTCCTCATGGCCGCCGGCGACCTGGTGATCCTCGCGTTCGGGGCGGTCGGCCTGATGGCGGTGTTGCGGGTCGGCCCAGCGGCGGCCGTCGCAACCGGGGTGACGCCGTTCCTGCTCGGCGACGCGGTCAAGGTGGTGGCGGCCTCCCTGCTGCTGCCGGCGGCGTGGCGACTGGTCGGCGCCGGCCGCCGCTGACCGCAGCGGCGGCGTCAGCGCGAACGGTCGAGCAGCCCCCTGACGTAGGCGGCCTGTCCGGCGTGCTGCAGGTCGTCGGACAGCACGCTCACCAGCCGGACGGCGAGGGTCACCGGCGGGTCCCACGACTCGTCGACCACGCGGTCCAGGTCGGCGTCGGTCAGACCTGCCACCCAGCGCGCCGTCTGCGCTGACACCGCGTCGGAGTAGCCGGCCAGCAGGCCGACGTCGGCAACGGTGACGCCGGCGACGTCGGCCGCGCTGTCCCCGTAGCCGATGGACCCCGTCGGCCGGTCGAGCCCGAACCGGTCCGCCCAGCCACCGGCCGTCCACACCTGCTCGGTGCCGGCGGCTGAGGCGAGGTGGTCGTCCTGGACGCGGGCCAGGTGCCAGACCAGCCAGGCGATCGAGTTCGCCGCCGGGTCCGGCCGCCACGCGACGTCCGCCGGGTCGAGGTCGGCGAGCACCTCGTGCACGAGCCCGCGGATCCGGTCGAAGCCGTCGGCGAGCAGCTCGGCCGTCGTGGTCACCGGTGACCGCCGGGCGCGGACCGGGGATGCGCGGCCCTGGCCGGTACGTCGCGGAACGGCAGGTCGGCGTGCCCCGGGTCCCGGAACAACGGCGGCAGGTACCGCAGCATCAGTGCCGACCAGGTCACGTGGGTCAGGGTCGAGGCCTGGATCCCGCCGGTGACCCGCCGCTGGAACCCGAACAACGTGCCCAGCACGCCGGCCGCCAGGACGAGCGCGGGGTTGCGGGTCGCCACCGTGGCCAGGGTGTAGACCACGGTGCTGATCGCGACCGGGAAGTCCGTGCCGATGGCCGCGAACAGCGCACCGCGGAAGAAGACCTCCTCGGCGACCCCGTTGGTCAGGGTCGTCAGGTACACCAGCGGCCCGTTTCCCTCGTCGGCGAACAGCAGGATCGACCGGATCGCGTCGTTCAGGAACGGGATCCGCCGGGCGACGAGCGCCGCGCCGTAGAACAGCCCGAAGATGCCGACCCCGGACAGCACCGGGGTGATGATCGGGCGTCGCAGGCTGCTGTCCCGCGGGTGCTGCATCCAGCCCAGGTGCAGCTTCCCGGACGCGAGGCCCCCGGCGACCCAGGTGCCCGCGACGGCCAGGGTGAGCCCGTAGAACGCCGGCGAGCCCGGTCTGGTCGACAGCGAGACCCCGAGCAGGCCCGCGCCGACCCCGGACACGGCCAGCACGACCCTGCGGCGGCGGCGGAACGCCTGGTCGGGCTCGTGGTGGTCACGCGGCACCTTCTCCACCAGCCACCACGGCAGGTGCCCGGTGAGCCGCGAACGCTGGTCGTCGGTGAGCAGCCGCCTCACCGGGCCGCCCGCCCCTGGTCGGCCGCGCCGAGATCGGCGCGGGTGCGGTCGCTGCCCCGACCGGCCCGGTCGGGCGGTCGTCGTGCCCGCGCCCGTTCGCCGAGCGCCTGCAGGACCGCGTCGTCGTAGCCCATCGGCTCGAACGGGACGTCGCGGCGGATGCTGTCGTCCCGGACGACGACCTCGTTGCTCATCGAGTCGATCAGCGACCGGCCGGTCTGCACGTCGACGTCGGTGATCAGCGACAGCCACCGCGAGGACAGCCGCGGGGTGAGCAGCGGCACCGGGACGATGAACATGCGCCGGCCCTGGATGTCGGCGACCCGGCGGAGCATGTCGACGTACTCCAGCACCTCCGGCCCGCCGATGTCGTAGGCCCGCGAGGTCGACACCGGCAGGTCCAGGACGCCGACGAGGTAGCGGACGACGTCGGTCACCGCGATCGGCTGGGTCCGCGTCCGGACCCACCGCGGCGTCACCATCGCCGGCAGGTGCTGGACCAGCTGCCGGGTCATCTCCCAGGAGATCCCGCCGTGCCCGACGATGATCCCGGCGCGCAGCGCGATCACCGGCACGCCTGCCTCGGCCAGCAGCCGCTCGACGTCGCGGCGGCTGCGCAGGTGGGCGGACAGGTCGTCGCTGTCGTCGCCGAGCCCGCCCAGGTAGACGATGCGACCGACGCCGGCCGCGGCCGCGGCCGCGCCGAACGCGCGAGCGCCGGCGGCGTCCTCGTTCTCGAAGTCGGCGTCGCCGAGGGAGTGGACGAGGTAGTAGGCCGCGCCACACCCCTCGAGCGCGGCCGCGAGACTCGCCGCGTCCTGGACGTCGCCGGCGACCGGGGTCCCTTGACCGCGGTAGGCGTCCGGCCTGCGGGTCATCGCCCGCACCTCGTGCCCGGCCTCGGCCAGCGCCGGGCACAGCCGGCTCCCGACGAATCCCGATGCGCCCGCCACCAGGACCCTCATCGGTCCACCATCGCCGATGGCCCGCCCAGCGCGCACCCCGGGTCTCACCACCAGTTCGGACACCTGCTCGGAGCGTGTTCGCGGGCAGTGGGGCCCGGCGCGGTGCCGCGGTGCCCGGGGAGGAGCCCTGTCCGGACTAGGCGGACATCCCCAGTTCGGTGTTCCCGACGTAGGCCAGTCGGTCGGCGACCGTGCGGACGGCACCCACCCGCGCCACGTACTCGGCGCGACGTCGCTGGCACACCCCCCGGGGGACGACCTCGGCCGCAGGCTCGGCCGCCACCAGCAGGACGTCGAGGGCGTGGCGCATCAGGACCAGCGCCTCCGCGCGCATCTGGGACACCCGGGACTCGGTCACCCCGAACTGCGCGGCGATCAGCGCCATCGGGCGGTCCTCGAAGAACCAGCCCTGCACCACGATTCGCAGCCGGTCCGGCAGTGCCTGGATGGCATCGGTGAGGTAGGCCATCTGCTCCCGGTGCAGCAGCACCGCGTCCGGCTCGACCGGGCGTCGCCCCGGTAGTCCGTCCACGGCGTCGCCGGACAGGGCGTGCAGGGAGCTGACCGACGCGCGGACGACGTCCCCGGCGTGAGCGGCCAGCGCCGCGCGGCTCAGGCCGGTGGCGGTCGCGACCTGGTCGGTCGACGGGCTGTGCCCGAGGACGGCGGCCAACCGGTTCCGCACGCCGTCGACCTCGCGGTCCCGGCGGCGCACCGACCGGGTCGCCCAGTCCATGCCGCGCAACTCGTCGAGCAGGGAACCGGCGATCCGCCGGGCGGCGAACGGGGCGAACGGCACACCCCGGGCCGGGTCGAACGCGCGCGCCGCCTGCACCAGCGCGAGCATCCCGGCCGAGGTCAGGTCGTCGCGGCTGACGTGCGCCGGGACCCGGGCGCAGGCCGCGCGGACCGCGTGCGCGACCAGGGGCCTGTTCGCCAGCACCAGGTCCGCGCGCCGACGATCTGCGGTGCCCTGGTGCGCGGCGTGGACATCCGGCCCTTCAACGACGTTCATGGCCAAACTGTCGCCCCGTTGACTACAGAGAGGAGTCGTCTCGTCGCTTCCTGTGCACGACGGAGCACCGGACGTCGCCGTTGCACCGGTGCGGGGACGGCTCAGGTCCGGCCGCGCGCTGCCGATCGATCCCGCGACAACGAGCCGGCACCGGCCGGCACCACGGCGAGCGGGGGGCGGATGGAGCGGCTCAACAGCCTGCTCTGGGAGGAGCGCGACCTGCTCGAGGAGCTGCTGTTCGCCATCGAGACCGAGCACTGGGTCCAGACCACCGGACCGAGCCGGTTCGGCGACCTCGCCCGCAGCCGGCTGCTCGCGGCCGGTGACCTGCTGCGCCGCACCGAGGTGCTGCGGGCCGCGGAGTCCGACGCCCTGGCCGCCAGGCTGGGGATGGCCGCGTCACCGTCGCTGGCCGAGCTGGCGCAGCGGGCGGGTGACCCGTGGCGGACGATCCTGCTCGACCAGCGCACGGCGCTGCGAGCGGCGACCAGCGAGGTCACCCGGGCCGGGCACCACACGGCCGCCGCACCGGAGCGGCACTGATGGCCGGGCCCGACGCGCGGCCGGATGGCTCCGACAGCCCGGACGGCGCGGCCCAGCCCGTGGCGGCCCCGCCCGACGGGCCCGAGAGCGATGGGCACGAGAGCGGTGCGATCGTGATCCCGATCCACCCGGCGGCGGGTGTCGACGGCCGTGCGGTGGCCGCGCCGATCCCCAACTCCCTCGACGTCTTCCTGTCCTGACCCGGCGTCGGGCCGGCCGACTGCGGGCGGGCAGTTCCTCAGGTGCGGTCCTCGTCGGCCGATGGAACCGGTCATGGACGTGGCCCTGCGACCGATCTTGCGAGCCCTGCACGCGCGGGGCCTGGACTCCGACCGCGTCGATGCCGCCGTCGCGACGGCCGAACGGTCCGGGCGTCCCCTGAGGGCGGTGCTCGTCGACGACCAGATCGTCACCCCGTTCGAGCTCGCGTCGGCGACCGCCGACGCCTACGGCGTGGAGGCCGTCGAGCTGAGCAACTTCACGGTGGACACGGCCGCGATGAGCAGGGTTCCGCTGGCGCTGGCCCGCCGCCACCGGATGCTCCCGATCGCCGTCACCGACAGCACGCTCTCGGTGGCGGTCACCGACCCCGGGGACGTCGTCGCCCTCGACGACATCCGCAGCTCGACCGGCTTGACCGTGCGGCCCCTGGTCGTCACCGGCGACGACTTCAACCGCCTGATGTCGCGGTACTCCCGGCAGAGCAACGATCTCAGCGAGGCCGCGGCCCAGATCGTCGCGGGGGAGGCGCCGAGCTCGTCCAGCGGCCTGCTCGAGGTCGACGAGGACGCGCCGGTCGTCCGCTGGGTGGACGCGCTGCTCGAGCGCGCCATCAACGACCGCGCGTCCGACATCCACCTGGAGCCGACCGAGGCCGAGATGCGCGTGCGGTTGCGGATCGACGGGGTGCTGCACGAGGTCGACGCCGTGCCGCTGGGCATCCAGGCGGCGCTCGTCTCCCGGCTGAAGATCCTGTCCGGGTTGGACATCACCGAGCGCCGGGTACCGCAGAACGGTCGGATCACCAAGCAGATCGGCACCCGCAGCGTGGACATGCGGGCTGCCACCCTGCCGACGGTGTGGGGCGAGAAGGTCGTGCTCCGGGTGCTCGACACCGGTGGCCTGGCCCTGGACCTGCGCAAGCTGGGGTTCACCGACGACAACTACGGGCGCTACTCGGCAGGTTTCCGCAAGCCGCACGGGATGATCCTCGTCACCGGACCGACCGGGTCCGGCAAGTCGACGACGCTGTACGCGACGCTCACCGAGATCGCCCGGCCCGAGGTCAACGTCATCACCGTGGAGGACCCGGTCGAGTACCGGATCGCCGGGGTCAACCAGGTCCAGGTCAACCCCAAGGCCGGCATGACCTTCGCCGCGGTGCTGCCGGCGATCCTGCGGAACGACCCCGACGTCGTGCTGATCGGGGAGATCCGCGACTCCACGACCGCCCAGCTGGCCATCGAGGCGGCGCTCACCGGGCACCTCGTGCTGTCCACGCTGCACACCAACGACGCGCCGAGTGCGCTGCCCCGGCTCATCGAGATGGGGATCGAACCGTTCCTCGTCGGATCGGCGCTGGACTGCGTGCTCGCCCAGCGACTCGCCCGCCGGCTCTGCGAGTGGTGCAAGCAGCCCTACCACCCCACAGAGAGCGAACTGGCGGCGGTCGGCTGGCCGTTCGGTTCCCTCGACCGGCCGGAGACCCTCTGGCGGGCCGCCGGCTGTCACTCGTGCGCCGGCACCGGCTTCCGCGGCCGACTCGCCGTCATCGAGGTGATGCCGGTGAGCGAGGAGATCGGACGCCTGGCCATCGGTCACAGCTCGGCCGCGGAGCTGACGAAGGTCGCGGTCGCCGAGGGGATGACCCGCCTGCGGTCCGACGGCCTGCGCAAGGTCGCGGCCGGCCTGACGACGGTCGAGGAGGTCGTCCGCATCACGGTCTGACCCCGTGTCGCAACCGCCAGCCCGTCCACGCCAGCCGTCCACGCCAGCCGTCCACGACCCGAACGCGAGCGGAGTCCCATGTCCCTGTTGACGACCAACGACCAGTTCCCGACCATGCAGGCGGCGAAACGCGAGCTCGACGACCTGCTCACCGCGATGGTCGCGGCCAACGGCTCGGACCTGCACCTCACCGCCGGCAGCCCCCCCGCCGTGCGGATGAACGGTGCTCTCAACCGGTTGCCCGAGCGGATGAAGCTGATGCCGGCGGACACCGACCTGCTCATGCGCTCGATACTGAGCTCGGCGCAGTGGGAGGTCTTCGACCGGACCCAGGAGCTGGACACCTCGTACACGATTCCCGGCGTCAGCCGTTTCCGCGTCAACGTGTACCAGCAGCGCGGCGCCGTCGGCGGCGTGTTCCGGTCGATCCCCAACCGCATCCCCCCGCTCACCGAACTCGGCGTCCCGGAGTCGGTGGAGCGTTTCGCCCGACTGCAGCGGGGCCTGGTGCTCGTCACCGGGCCGACCGGGTCGGGCAAGTCCACGACCCTGGCGAGCCTGATCGACCGGGTCAACCACTCGCGCGAGGGCCACATCGTGACCATCGAGGACCCGATCGAGTTCCTGCACACCCACGGCCGCTGCCTGGTGAACCAGCGGGAGGTCGGCACCGACACCGACAGCTTCGCCAGCGCCCTGCGGCACGTGCTCCGGCAGGACCCCGACGTCATCCTGGTCGGCGAGCTGCGTGACCTGGAGACCACCTCGGTCGCGGTCACCGCCGCGGAGACCGGACACCTCGTCTTCGCCACGCTGCACACCCAGTCCGCGGCACAGACGGTGGAACGGCTCGTCGACGTCTTCCCGGCGAACCAGCAGGCCCAGGTGCGCGCACAGATCGCCGGGTGCCTGCAGGGGGTGGTGACCCAGTCGTTGGTGCCGCGGTTGGACCGTGCCGGCCGGGTCGTGGTGTGCGAGGTCATGTTCGCCACCTCCGCCATCCGGAACCTCATCCGCGAGGGGCGCCCGCACCAGATCCCGGCCTTCCTGCAGTCCTCCGGGGACCTGGGCATGCTCAGTTTCGACCAGCACCTGGTCGCCCGGTTCCGCGAGGGCGTCGTCAGCATGAACACCGCTCTCGAGCTCGCGCACGACCCGAACGAGTTCCGCCGGCTGGCGCGCGTCTGATGACGGCCACGACCTTCGCGTGGGAGGCGCTGGACGCCGCCGGGGCCGTCCAGCGCGGCAAGGTGGAGGGGGAGTCCGCCGACCGCGTCGCCCAGTCCCTGACCAACCAGAAGCTCATCCCGATCTCGGTGGCACCGACCGGGCGGGGCCTGCACCGGGACCTGAAGCTGCCGGGCCGGGGCGGCCGCACGACCGCCAAGGACCTGGCGCAGTTCGCCCGGCAGTTCGCGTCCATGTCCACCGCCGGGCTGACACTGCTGCGTTCGCTGGGCATCCTGGAGGACCAGGCGGAGAAGCCGAGCATGCGGGAGGCGATCCACGAGGTCCGGATCGACGTCCAGGGTGGAGCGACGCTCTCCACCGCGATGGCCCAGCACCCGGCGCAGTTCCCGTCGCTGATGGTCGACATGATCCGCGCCGGGGAGACCGGTGGGTTCCTGGACCAGGCGCTGGCCCGGCTCGCGAAGATGTACGAGGCCGACAGCGAGCTGCGGTCCACCATCAAGGCCGCGATGACCTACCCGGTGATCGTGCTGCTGTTCTCGCTGACCATGGGCGTCGGCGTCATCATCTTCATCGTCCCGATCTTCGAGCGGATGTTCGCCGGCCTGGGCGGAGAACTGCCGGCGCCCACCCAACTGCTGGTGACCGTCTCGCACAACATGTTCTGGCTCGGACCGCTGCTGGTCATCGCCTTCCTGGTGGCGCTGCGCGCCTACCGCCGGGGTGTGCAGAACAGCCCGCAGTTCCGGCTGCGCAAGGACCGGCTGGTGCTGCGGATCCCGGTGGTGGGCAACCTGGCCGGGAAGCTGGCCATCAGCCGCTGGGCGCGCAACCTCGGGACGCTGGTCTCCGTCGGTGTCCCCCTGCTGCACTCGTTGGAGATCGTCGGCGGTACCTCGGGCAACGCGGTCGTCAGCGAGGCCATGAAGGAGGTCGGCACCGCGGTCCGAGAGGGACAGCGGATGTCGGTGCCGCTCACCAGGCACTCGCTGTTCCCGCCCATGGTCACCCAGATGCTCGAGGTCGGCGAGGAGACCGGGCAGATGACCGAGATGCTCGACAAGACGGCCGACTACTACGAGATGGAGGTGCAGACGGCCACCGAGGCGCTCACCTCCGCGCTCGAGCCGCTGATGGTCGTGGTGATGGGACTGGTCATCGGCACGATGGTCATCTGCCTGTACCTGCCGATGTTCTCGATCTACCAGAACATCGGGACCTGACGCCGGGCTCGACCACTCAGGTCGACCGGCTGCCGGCCGATCACCAGGGGCCACGACCCGGACGCACCGGGCACGGGTCGGCCGGTGCACAGCGGGCCGCACGAGCTCACCGCCTCGGAGGCACCCATGACACCACTGCTCACCAAGCTCCGCGCCCGCCGGGCCGGGAACCGCGAGGGCGGCTTCACCCTGGTCGAGCTGCTCGTCGTCGTCGTCATCATCGGCGTGCTCATCGCCATCGCGATCCCGGTGTACCTCAACTACACCAGGGGCGCCAAGGACAAGTCGGCCCAGTCCGACGTCCGCAACGCCATCAGCACGCTGGAGACCTGCAACGCGGGCGACGGCTTCTACCCGATCGCCAACGTCTCGTTCAAGCCGGAGGCACCGGTGTCACCCTGCAAGGGCCAGACGGTCACCGCGAGCGCGGGAACGACGGTGTCCTACAACTCCGACGGCACGTCCTACGTGCTCATCGGCAGCAACGAGGGCGGGACGGGCGCCCGCTACTGCTACAACAGCAGGAACGGCGGCTCGGTCGCGGCCCTGGCGGCCGACGCCAAGGAGTGCTGACCGCGGCTCCCGCCGCCATGACGAAGGTCACGCGGAAACGCTCATCTGCCGGGCCATCGGGCCGATCCCCTCTGTGACGTGTCCGGCAGACGGGCACCAGGCCGGCACCCGCTCGCCATCCCCAGTTCCAGCACCGGAGGCATCCATGTCCGCACTGCTCACCAAGCTCCGCGCCCGCCAGGCCGGGAACCGCGAGGGCGGCTTCACCCTGGTCGAGCTGCTCGTCGTCGTCGTCATCATCGGCGTGCTCATCGCCATCGCGATCCCGGTGTACCTCAACTACACCAGGGGCGCCAAGGACAAGTCGGCCCAGTCCGACGTCCGCAACGCCATCAGCACCCTGGAGACCTGCAACGTCGAGTACTCCACGTACCCGAAGGACGTCCCCCCGACGGGCGGCACGCCTGGCGGGTGTGACGGTCAGACCATCAACGTGAGCGACGACACCAGCTTGACCTACACGACCGCGGACCCTGCGGTGAGCTACGTGCTCGTCGGGACCAACAGCGGTGGCAGGGGCATCTCCTACTGCTACAACAGCGAGAAGGGCGGGTCCGTCACCGAGGGCACCACCTGCTGACGGCGCGGGTCTGAGCCGATCCCCCACCCCAGGTTGCCGAGGAGCTGACCACGTGCCCGTTCTGATCACCGCGATCGGTGCTCTCGGGCTCGTGGTCGGCTCGTTCCTCAACGTCGTCGCGTACCGGGTGCCCGCCGGGATCTCCCTGGTCCGACCGGGATCCCACTGCCCGGCCTGTGGGCACCCGGTCCGGGCCCGGCACAACGTGCCGGTCCTGGGTTGGGTCGTGCTGCGCGGCAGGTGTGCGGACTGCGCGGTTCGGATCAGTGCTCGCTACCCGGTGGTCGAGCTGGCCACCGCGGTGGCGTTCCTGCTCACCGCCGGCCAGCTCGCCCGGACCGACCGGGTCGCCGCGATCCCGGCCTTCCTGTTCCTGGCGTCGGTCGGCATCGCCCTGACGCTGATCGACCTGGACACGCACCGACTGCCCGATCGGATCGTGGCGCCGTCCTACCCGGTGCTGCTCGCCCTGCTGGCCACCGCCTCGGCGGTCAGCACGGACTGGGCATCGCTGGCGCGGGCGGTGGTCGGTGGCGCCGTCTGCGCCGGCTGCTACCTGCTGATCTGGCTCGCCTCCCCGGCGGGCATGGGCTTCGGCGACGTCAAGCTGGCCGGACTGCTCGGGATCGCCCTGGGGTACCTGTCCTGGCCGGCACTGGCGGTCGGGGCCTTCGCGGCCTTCGTGCTCGGTGGTCTGGTCGGGGCGCTGCTCCTGGTCACCTCGCGGCGGACCCGGCGGGCCCGGATGGCGTTCGGCCCGTTCATGGTCGCCGGCGTCTGGGTCGCACTGGTCGCCGCCCAGCCGATCGCCTCCTCCTACCTCGACCTGTTCCGGGTCGCCTGACCGCAGCTCCGCGTCGACTGACCGCAGCCGGGGCCGAGCCGGGAACTGCCCGACACCGACGTCCACCACCCATCAGCGAGCCGCCCGGGAGGGTCGATGAAGAAGTCGCACGCGCACGACCGCGCAGAGAACATCGTCAACCCCGACGGGCACGTGATCGGCCTGGACATCGGGGCCACCGCGGTGCGGGCCGCGATCCTCGCGCCCGACCGTGGCGAGAGCGACGGTCTCATGACGGTCGAGGACCTCGGCCAGTCGCCGCTGGCCAGCGGGGTCGTCGTCGACGGCGTCGTGCAGGACGCCGCGTCACTGACCCGGACCGTGGCGCAGATGTGGCGGGACCACGAGTTCGGCTGCCGCAACGTCATCATCGGGATCTCGAACGCCCAGGTGGTGGTCCGGTCGATGCAGATGCCCGATCTGCCCCCGGACCAGCAGGCGAAGGCACTGCCGTTCCGGGCGCGCGACGTCATCGCGCTCGAGCTGGACAAGGCGTTGCTCGACTTCCGCCCGCTGGGCCGGGACCCGGACGACCCGGACATGATCGACGGTCTGCTCGTCGCGGCGCCCCGCCAGCCGGTGGTGGCCGCCGTCCGCGCCGTGGAGGCGGCGGGCCTGCGGATCGTCCGGGTGGACCTTGCGTCGTTCGCGGTGTTGCGGTCGACCGCGGGCGGCGACGCCGAAGCCGAGGCCGTCGTCGACATCGGCGCGCAGGTCACCACCATCGTCGTCCACCACCTCGGGATCCCGCGGGTGGTGCGGGCGCTCAACCGCGGCGGGCAGGACCTCACCGATCGACTCGTCGAGCGGACCGGAGCGAGCCAGACCGAGGCCGAGATCGTCAAGCGCGAGGTCGGCGTGCTGGGTGAGGAGACCGAGAACGCGATGATCCTGGCCAGCGCCGTCCGACCGCTGCTGTCCGACATCCGCAGCTCGATCCAGTACTTCGCCGCCACCTGCCCGCAGGCGCGCCTCGAACGGGTGAGCCTGACCGGCGGTGGTGCCGAGCTACCGGGGCTGGCGGCCGCGCTCAGTGACGACATCGGCCTGCCGTGCACGGTGGTCTCCCCGCTGCGCAACGTCCTGTCGCACATGGCGTCCCCGATCGGCCGACACGAGACGCCGGACTCGGCGACGGCGGTGTCCGTCGGACTGGCGATGGGTGCGGCCGCATGACCGCCACGCTGGACACCGGCTTCCGGGCCCCCACCGCACCGGGTCGGGACATGTACGCGGACCTGACGCCGCCGGAACTGCTCAACGCCCGTCGCCTGCGCGGGCTGCAGAAGACGCTCGCCCTGGGCCTGACCGTCCTCGTGGCCCTGGTGGCCCTGCTGTTCCTCGCCTCGATGTGGCGCAGCCACCAGGCCACCACGGCGCTGGCCCAGCAGCAGGCCCGGACGGCGACGCTGCAGGCCGACGTGCAGCGGTACGGGCAGGTCACCCAGATCCAGGGCTCGACCCGCCTGGTCCGCGGGCAACTGGCCGGGCTCGTGGCCGGCGACGTCGACGTCGCGGCGCTGCTGGGGTCCGTGCGGACGGCGCTGCCGGCGAGCATGGCTCTCGGCGAGGTCGGTGTGACGCTGACCGACCCAGGCGCCGCGACGGCTGCTGCCGCAGGATCCGCGAACGCCGGTTCCCTGGACACCTCGGGTGCGGCGGTGATCGGCGCCATCACCGTGAGCGGGAACTCCGAGGAGTTGGTGGACCTGGCCGGGTACGTCCGGGCGTTGCAGGCCACCCGGGGCATCGTCGACGTCGTCCCGACCACCAACCAGCGTGCGGACTCATCGTTCGCCTACACCGTCACGATGTCGGTGACCGAACGGGTGCTCTCGCATCGCTTCGACATCCCGGAGACGGGCACCGGACGATGAAGCGGACCGACGACGCCCGGCTCTGGCTGGGCGGGGGCGCCCTGGTCGCCGTGCTGATCCTCGTCCTCGGCTGGCTGCTGCTGGTGGAGCCGCAGCTGGAACGGACCTCCACCGTGCGTGCCGAGACGGCCGATGCGGAGGTCTCCAACGCGTCCCTGTCGACCAGGGTGGCGACCCTGCGCAAGCAGAACGCGCAGACACCTGCTCTCGTCGCGGAGCTGCGCAAGGTCCGCGGTCAGTTGCCGATCGCCAGTGCGCTGGCGGCGTTCACCGACCAGGTCGGGCAGCAAGCGGCCCAGGCCCGGGTGACGGTCACCAGCGTGGCCGTCGCGGAGCCGGTCGCAACCGCCGACACGACCGCGTCCGCGGGCACCGCCCCGACTGCCGGCGACGCCACCGACGCCGACACGACGAGCGGCGACACGACAAGCGCTCCCGTGACCGCGGCCGGCCCGGCCGGGAAGGTGTTCGCCGTCCCGGTGACCATCACCACCACCGGGTCCCTGGTGCAGCAGCGCGCGTTCCTCGGCCGGCTCCAGACCGGTCCCCGTGCGGTGCTCGTGAGCTCCAGCCGCCTCGGTCCCGCGGAGTCGACGGGCGCAGCGAGGACGGGGGCCGCGGCGACCGCCACCGCCTCCATCGAGAAGGCGTCGGACATGACGACGCTGCTGACGGTCTTCGTCGCCCCCCAGACACCGGCGGCGACCGCCGAGCTGACCAGGCAGCTGAACGCCAAGACCGTCCGCTGAGCACGACGAACCCCACCGACGCCAGCCATGACCCGCATCCGACGCACCGACGACCCGGCTCGCGCGAACCGGGCTGTCGAGGGCAAGGCTGCCGGGGGCACGGCTGCCGACGAGGCGGGCGAGAGCGGCTTCGTGCTGCTGGAGTCGATCGTCTCGATGGCGCTGCTGGCGATCATCATGGCCGCGCTGACCACCTTCTCCGTCACCGTCACCGACTCGACGGCCTACCAGCGCCAGCGCCAGGCCGCCGTCCAGCTGGCGAACACCGAGATGGAGCAGCTGCGCGGGCGGCGCGCGGGCGAGCTGTACACCGGACGCAGCCCGGCGGCCGTCCAGGCCCAGTTCCGCGACGCGCCCGCCGCGGTGCGGCCCTGGCTGGCGACGATGACGCCGGCGACCGACACGAGCACCCCGACCCCGGCTTTCCCGCTCCGGACGTCGGCGACCGTCAACAGCACGCAGCTGACTGCCGCCAGTTACCTCGGCTGGTGCAGTGTTCCCGCCGAGGCCACCGCCGACGCCGCGTGCACCGGCTCGCCCGCGGGCGCCGGCACGAGCGCCGCGGCCACCGGGACGCTGCGCGCGGTCGTCGCCGTCACCTGGGCGGGCTCCCACTGTCCGGGCGACACCTGCAGCTACGTCACGGCGACCCTGCTCAGCACCGCGGCCGACCCGGTGTTCACCAGTGACCAGAAGCCGCCGGCGGCGCCGGAGGTCACCAGGCCCAGCGACCAGACGACCGTGGTCGGGGTTGCCGCCGGCGTGACGCTGTCGCTGCGGCCCGGCGCCGGGGTCGGGCCGATCACCTGGCAGCAGGCCGGCCTGCCCGCCGGGCTGACCCTGGACCCGGTGACAGGGGTGATCAGCGGCAGCCCCAAGCAGACCACCGCGAAGCCGGCAACCGTCACGGTGACCGCGACCGACGCCTACCTCCGCACGGCGACGGCGACCTTCAGCTGGACCGTGGTGACCCCCGTCGCCGCGACGGCGCCGTCCACCCAGACCAGCGTCGTCAGGACACCGGTCCCCCCGCTGGCACTCGTCGCCAGCGGAGGTTCCGGGAGCTACACCTGGACCGACCCGGGCCGAACCCTGCCGGCCGGGCTGACGCTGTCCGCGGACGGCCGCGTCACCGGAACGCCCACGACGGTCGCGCAGTACTCGGTCCGGCTGACCGTCACCGACCCCGCGAGCGGCTCGACCACGACCATGGCGTTCGGCTGGACGGTCACCTACCCACCCCTGGACACCAGGAACCCGGACCGCGTGGCCACGGTCGGTGGCCCGGTCGGCAACGTCGTGCTCACCGCCAGCGGTGGTTCGGGTGGTCCCTACACCTGGACGGACACCGGGTCCTCACTGCCGAGCGGCCTGACCCTCAGCAGCGCCGGCGTGGTGACCGGGACCCCGCGGACGGCCGGGACCGTGGCGGTCAGGCTGCAGGTCTCCGACGCGGCGTCGGGCCAGACCTCGGCGGTGGCGTTCACCTGGACCGTGAACGCGGCGCCGACGGTCACCGGCCTCGCGCCCACCTACTCGGTCGCTCCGGGCGCGGCGTTCCCCGACGTCGTCCTGCCCTTCACCTGCCCGACGGGCGCCTGCACGATCGCGCTGTCCGGTGCGCCCGCCGGCCTGGCGCTGGCGACCGACGGCAGCGGTGCGGGGTCCGCGTCGGTCCCGGTGACGGCGACCAGCGGAACCGTCCGCCTGCGCGGCTCCGTCGGCGGGTCCGTCGCCGCGGGCAGCTACCCCGTCGCGGTGACGCCGACGGACACCACGACCGGCGTCGTCGGCTCGGCGGCCACCACGGCCCTGACGATCAGCACCGGGTGCTCGGCGGCGCAGCAGGCGGCCTACGCCACCGCGATCGCTGCCGACTCCCCGAGCCTGTGGTACCGGCTCGGCGAGCGCACCGGCACGACGGCGACCGACTCCGGGTCCTCCCGCGCGAACGGCGTCTACGTCGGCAACCCCGCCCTCGGCCTGCCGGGAGCGCTGGAGTGCGACAGCGACACCGCGGTCGGCTTCGACGGCACCACCAACGAGGTCACGCCGACCGCCCAGATCGCGGCGCCCAGGACGTTCAGCCTGGAGGCCTGGTTCTCGACCACGACCGGCGGCGGGAAGCTCATGGGCTTCGGCAGCCAGGCGACGGGCATCAGCGGGTCGTATGACCGCCACGTCTACCTGACCGACGACGGGCGCATCGCCTTCGGCGACTACAACGGCCAGACGCACACGATCATCACCGACACCAGGTACGACGACGGGACGTACCACCACGTGGTGGCGACGCTGTCGCCGACGGCGGGAATGGTCCTCTACGTCGACGGGGTGGCGACCAAGGTGGACCCCACCACGACCGCCGAGGACCACGCCGGCTACTGGCGGGTCGGCAACGACAACCTCAACGGCTGGGAGGGGCAGTCGGGGCGGACGCACTACACGGGCACGCTGGACGAGGTCGCCTTCTACCCGGCGGCGCTGACCGCCCAGCAGGTCGCCACGCACTACGCCGCCCGCTTCCGCTGCTCGGCCGCGCAGAAGGTGGCCTACACCAACCAGGTCACCGCGGACTCGCCGAGCCTCTACTACCGGCTCGGGGAGGCGAGCGGCACGGTGGCGCGGGACCGCGGGTCGGCGCGCGCCGACGGCACGTACGTCGGGAGCGCCCGGCTCGGCCTGCCGGGCGCGATCGGCTGCGATCCCGACACCGCGGCCGGCTTCGACGGGAACACCACCGAGGTCACCAGCTCCGCCGACGCGATCGCCGCTCCCGCCACCTTCAGCCTCGAGGCGTGGTTCTCGACCACCACCGGCGGCGGAAAGATCATCGGCTTCGGCAACTCCCGAGACGGGAAGAGCGGCAACTACGACCGGCACGTCTACCTGACGGACGTTGGCAACGTCGTGTTCGGGGTCTACAACAACGGCTTCCACTGGATCACCTCGCCCGGCACGTACGAGGACGGGAGGTTCCACCACGTCGTCGCGACCCTGTCCCCGACGGGGGGGATGGTCCTCTACGTCGACGGCGCCCAGGTCGGCACGGACACGAACTCGGTCGGCGAGGACCACCCCGGCTACTGGCGGGTCGGGTACGACAACCTCGACGGTTGGCCGGGCCAGCCGGGCAACTCCCACGTCACCGGGACCCTCGACGAGGTCGCCGTCTACCCCACGGCCCTGTCCGCGGAGCGGGTCGCAGCGCACTACGCCCAGACCCCTCCGGTGCCGGCGACGCCGCCGAAGCCGTCGCTGGCCGGGGTGCACCACTGGGCCTTCGACGAGGGCACCGGGACGACCGCCGGCGACCTGGTGGGCACCGCCCCCCTCAGCCTGCTCGGCGGCGCCGCGTGGACCGCCGGGAGGTCGGGTCAGGCGCTGGCGCTGAACGGTGACCGGCAGTCCGCCGAGGCGGGGAAGAAGGTCCTCGACACCGAGGGCGTCAGCTACTCGGTGTCCGGATGGGTGCGGTTCAACCGGATCGACGGCGGCTACCAGACCCTGGCCAGCCAGGACGGCGACCGGGTCAGCGCCTTCTACCTGCAGTACGCGGGCGCCGACCGGCGGCTGGCGTTCAGCTTCGCGGGTGGGCGGGCGCTGGCGAACACCGTCGGCGAACCCCGGCCGGGCCAGTGGTACCACCTGGTCGGCGTACGCGACGCGGCCGCCGGGCAGCTTCTCGTCTACGTCGACGGGCAGCTGGCAGGCAGCGTCGCCGCCCCGGGCGCGGACGCGTCGACCGGCACCTTCGCGGTCGGTCGCGGCAGGTGGGAGGGCAACCCGGTGGACTTCCTCGACGGTGCCGCGGACGACGTCCGGGCCTACGACCGGGCGCTGACGGCTACGGAGATCGCCGCTCTCCACCAGGGCGGCGCGGCCGCGACGGCGGAACCCGGTCGCTGATCGGCCCGGACGGAACCGCTCAGGTCCGCCGTCGGCGGTGCCGATGGAGGAGCAGACGGACACCGCCGGTGCGGTGGTGGCGGCAGACCGGGAGGGGACAGGTGCGCAGGCGACCAGCCGGTGACGAGGGATCGACCCTGCTCGAGGTCGTCATCGGCATGTCGATCATGAGCATCTTCCTCGGGATGTTCACCGGCGCGATCGTCGTGCTGACGAACACGCAGAGCCGGGCGGAGGCCCTCACCACCAGTTCGGGTCAGGTGAACACCGCCTTCCAGCGCCTGGACTCCTCGATCCGCTACGCGGCCGCGATCAGTGCTCCGGGCAGCACCGGCCCCTCCGGCGGGTGGTACGTCGAGTTCCGCACGACGGCCACCGGGACGGCCGTGTGCACCCAGCTGCGGGTCGACACGGCGCTGCAACAGCTGCAGAGCAGGACCTGGCGACCGGACCCGCCCGCCACGGCCCCGACCCGGTGGGTTCCGCTGGCCAGTTCCATCACCAACGGCAACGCCACCACCACCGGGTCGACCGACGTCCCGGTGCCCTTCGTCCTCGTTCCCGACCCCGAGGGTGTCGGCTTCGAACAGCTCACCGTCAGGTTGGTCGCCACCACCGGCAACCCGGCCGTCACCTCCCGGTCGGCCATGACGTTCACCGCGCTGAACAGCTCCGCCGCCGCCAAGACCGCCGCGGACACCTCCAGCACACCGGCGAAGACCTGCGCCCAGGGGCGTCCGTGACGGGGGTGGCGCGCCGCACCCGGGAGGCGATCGCGACGGGCCGATCGGCACGCGGCCCCGACGAACGGGGGTCACTTCCCCTGGTGATGCTGATCATGATGGTGGGCCTGGCGATGGCGGCGCTCGTCGTCCCGATCCTGCTGACCCAGGACCGGTCGACAGTGTTCGTCGCCAGCCGGGTCGACTCACTCGCCGCCGCGCAGACCGGCGTCGACGTGCTCACCGGCAGGATCCGTGCGGCGACGGCGTCGGGGGCCGGCGACTCGACGCGGATCCCGTGCGCGCCGGAGAGAGCGCCGCTCACCGGGGGCGTCGGTGCACCGGGGACCGGGAGGTACTCCGTCTGGGTGGCGTACTACGTGGTCGATCCCGTGCAGAACCCCGGCGCGACGCCCATGCTCTGCGTGCCGAACCGGGGCACGTACACGGCCGAGACCACCACCCCCGGCTACGCGCAGATCACCTCGACCGGCGTCGACGGGCCGGTCGGTGCGATCGGTGCCGGTGGCCGGTCCGACGGTCGGACGGTGGTGACCACGTACGTCTTCAAGACGACCAACCGCAACGTCCCCGGCGGCCGGATCGTCATCTCACCGTCGGACGCCGGCCCGCCGCTGTGCCTGGACGGTGGGTCGGCGCTGCCGCAGGCGGGAGCACTGCTCGCATTGAAGACCTGCAGCACCTCGGTGCCACCGAGCCCGCAGCAGGTGTTCTCCTACCGGACCGACCTCACCCTCCAGCTGGTCACCTCGGCCACTCCCGGTTACCCGAACGGGCTGTGCGTGGACACGGACACCTCCACCGGCGCGCCGGCAGACGGGAAGTCCGCCCACCTGACCCCCTGCGCCGCGCTCGGCAGCCCGCCGTTCAGCCAGCAGTGGAGCTACAACGACGGCGGCCAGTTCCAAGCCGCCCTGGCGAACAGCGTGAGGGACGGAGTCCTGGCCGCCCTGTGCATCACCAGCAACGGGCGCGATGCGCCGGCCACGCTGACCGGGTGCTTCAACAGCAGCGCGGGAACCAAGGTGTGGCTGCCGGAGCCGGACATCGGGAACGGGGCGGCTGCCCCTCCCCAGCTGGTCAACTACCAACAGTTCGGTCGCTGCCTGGACGTGTACCAGGCCGACATCAACTACGACCGGGACATCAACAGCCCCAGCCTGATCGCCTTCCCGTGCAAGCAGAACCCCAGGCCGGGCGCGGTCACCTGGAACCAGAAGTTCGCCTACAAGCCGTTCGCCGGCGATCCGGCGCACGGCTGGCTCACGGTCACCAAGGACGGGGACCCGACGCTGTACTGCCTGTCCAGCCCGCGGACGGAGGACGCGCTCGTGCGGGTCACCCCGTGCACGCGTCCTGGCGCGGTTGCCGGGGTCACCGCCGACCAGTTGACCTGGAGCTCGAAGGGTGGTTCGGCGTCGGTGTCCTACGCCCAGCGATCCACGTTCGTCGACTCCAGCACCGACGCCACCCGGTGCCTCTCGGTCGGCCCGCTGCGGACGGCGGTGTCGCCGAACGACCCGTGGTCGTGGGTCACGGTGGCGGCCTGCGACGGCAGCACCGGGCAGAAGTGGAACGCCGACCCGAACCTCGGCGCGGCAGCCCTGCAGAACACGGTCGAGAAGTGAACGGCCGGGACGGCGCCCGCATCCCGCCGACCTGCCGATGTCGGCGGCGATGAGCGCTCTGGACGACTCCGAGGAACTCGACGACGGGCGGGCGGGACGACGCCGACTCAGCGCGCCGCCGCCAGCACGGGCGGGAACGCCGGCCGGCCGTACAACCAGCCCTGCGCCAGGTCGACGCCGAGCTCGACCACGAGGTCGGACTCCTGCTCGGTCTCGACGCCCTCTGCGAGCACCAGGCCGCCGTAGGCGTGCGTGATGTCGACCACCGCCCCGATGACCGCCCGGGCCGCGGCCGGCGTCAGGTCGTGCACCAGGGCTCGGTCCAGCTTGACGACGTCCGGCTCGAGCCGGGCCAGCACGGTCAGCGACGACCAGCCCGACCCCAGGTCGTCGAGAGCGACCCGGGCGCCCTTCTCCCGGTAGTAGTCGAACACCCGCTCCAGGTGGCCGAGGTCGGTCACCCGCTCGGACTCGGTGACCTCGAACACGATCTGGCGCATGTCGACGCCGGCCCGATCCGCGGCACGCGCGGTGGTCGCCAGACACACCCGGGGGTCGTAGATCGAGGTGGGGACGAAGTTGACGAACAGCTGACGGTCCCCGAGCCAGCCGGCGGCGCCGGACACCGCGGCGGTCCGCCCGATCCGGTCCAGCCGCGCGCTCCACCCGGCGCGCTCGGCTTGGGCGAACAGCGGTCCCGGAGGGTGCTCGACGCCCGCGGAGTCGCGGGCACGCAGCAGGGCTTCGAAGCCGATGACGGTGCGGTCGGCCGCGGCGACGATCGGCTGGTAGGAGCTGCGGAATGCCGCGCCCTCGTCGGTGAACATCGACCACAGGTCGCCGGCCGCCAGCTGCGCGCCGGCCTCGGCCAGCGTGGGCGCGACCATCGACGCGGCGAGCAGTTCGCTGCTGTCGGCGGTGCCGTCGTCCACGAGGACCCGGATGCCGGCCGCCTCGACCACCGACACCTCCTCGCGCAGGGCACTCACCGCTTCGAGGAGCCGCTCTCCCGTCCACTGCCACAGGAACGGCCCGATCAGCTCCCCGGCCAGTCCGTGCGCCGCCGCGACCGAGGCGACGGCGCGGGACAGGTGGCTGACGGACACCCCGACCAGCGCCCGGGTCGGTCGGGAGGCGGCCGAACCGCCCAGCGTCCGGCCGTCCACCGAGCGGGCCGCGTCGGGGCCGAGCCCACCGCACGCGCACCCCGTGCACGAGTCCACGCTGATCTCCTGTCCACGACGGTCGCGGCCCTCGGCGGCGATGAGCTCACGGGGTCGATCGGCACGCTCCGCGCCGACCTGAGCGGACAGCTGGGCCCCATCTCCTGCTGCCCACGCGACCGGACCGCCCGAGAACGGTGGGCCCCGCCGGGAACGCCTCGGCGTGCGCGGACGTTCAGCTGGGGCACCATGTACACGAGAGTGCCTCTCTAGATCCGTTCGGCCCCGACCCCCCCGGGCCGAACCGGCTACCGAGCGGTTGACGAGTGCCGCCGGACAGGCGACCACGAACCGCGGTCCTGGTGGCCGCCCGAACGTGAACAGGATGCCTCTTGACGACATCTATCCAGCAGCCGGTCCAGGACTTCGACCGGCCGCGGCCACCGCGCGCCCACCGTGCGGTCAGCAGTTACGCCGCCCTGTCCAAGCAGGTCCAGGCCGCCGGCCTGCTCCAGCGCCGTCGCGGCTTCTACTGGCCCCGCATCATCCTGGGCTTCCTCGCCCTGGGCGGCATCGGCACCGGTTTCGGCCTGCTCGGCGACTCCTGGTTCCAGCTGCTGCTCGCCGCGGCACTGGCCGGGGTGCTGCACCAGTTCGCCTACCTGGGCCATGACGGTGCCCACCAGCAGATCTTCTCCTCCCGCCGCTGGAACGAGTGGTCCGGCCGGGTGTTCGCCGGCCTGGTCGCCGGGCTGAGCTACAGCTGGTGGACCGGCAAGCACACCCGCCACCACGGGGCGCCGAACCAGATCGGCAAGGACAGCGACATCGACTCCAAGGTGCTCGCCTTCCACGAGGACGCCGCACACGGGCGCACCGGCCTGCTCAAGGCCTTCACGCGCCACCAGGGCTGGTTCTTCTTCCCGCTGCTGACGCTGGAGGGGCTGAACCTGCACGTCGACAGCTACCGCAAGCTGCTCGACAGGTCAGCCCCGGTGAAGCGCCGCTGGGTGGACCTGTCGTTCGTCACCGTCCGCCTGGTCGGTTACCTGGCCCTGCTGCTCGTCTTCCTGCCCCCGGGCAAGGCCGCAGCCTTCCTCGGGGTACAGCTGGCCCTGTTCGGCGTCCTGATGGGCGGCGCGTTCGCGCCCAACCACACCGGCATGCCGATCGTGGCGGCGACGAGCAAGGTCGACTTCCTGCGCCGCCAGGTGCTCATGTCGCGCAACATCACCGGCGGCTGGTGGATCGACTTCGCCCTCGGCGGCCTCAACCACCAGGTCGAGCACCACCTGTTCCCGAGCATGCCGCGGCCGAACCTGCGCAAGGCCCGGCCGATGGTCAAGGCGTACTGCGCCGAGCACGGGATCGACTACACCGAGACGAGCCTCGCGCAGTCCTACGTCCAGATCGTCAAGTACCTCAACGAGATGGGCCTGCACGCCCGCGAGACGTTCACCTGCCCGTTGGTCGCCAGCTACCGCTGAGCCGGCTCGAACCCGGCACGTCCCAGGCGCCCGGCGCCGGTCCCTCCGGGGACCGGCCCGGGCGTCCGTGCGTCCGGGCCGGCCTGACGTCCCAGACGGGGCACGTCCGGTCGGCCGGACTTGATCGGCAGGCCGCGCGGCCGGTGCCGGCGCTCCCGTCCGGCGGGCGAACCCGGACGCGATCAACCCGGCCCGCGGGCAGTCCAACCGTGCGGGTGCACCGAAGAAGCACTTTCGGAATGGTGTTCCCGACGGTCTGGAAAAGCATTTCGAATGCCCGGCGAGGTGTTGCCGGTTCCCTGCCGGAACGGCATCGTTGGCCTCTCGGCTCTGCGTCGGGCGCCGCCACGTGTCGGCCGCGCCGTCGTTCCCCGCAGGCATTCGAACTGGAAGGGCGCCACATGTTCGGGAATGTCAACGGAAAACGCACCACGGACAGCGGGACCGGCGGAGCGGATCGCCGTCGGTTCCTGCAGGGTGCGGGACTGGCCGGCGCCGGAGTGGTCGGGGCCAGCGTGCTCGGCACCGCCGGTGCGGCCCCGGCAGCCGCGGCCGGCGACAACGGCGCGGCAACAGACGCCGCGGTGCTCAACTTCGCGCTGAACCTGGAGTACCTCGAGGGCGAGTTCTACTCCTACGCGGTGACCGGGCGCGGCCTGGCCGCGAACCTGACCGACGGCACCGGAACGCCCGGCGGCGTCACCGGCGGCCACCAGGTCCCGTTCGCGACCCCGTGGATCGCCGCGTACGCGAAGGAGATCGCTGCCGACGAGGTCGCGCACGTCCGCTTCCTGCGGACCGCGCTCGGCTCGGCGAAGGTCGCCCGCCCCGCGATCAACATCCGTGAGGCGTTCACGACCGTCGCCCGGGTGTCCGGCCTGATCGGTCCCCGGGACACGGTCGACCCGTACGCGAGCGAGGACATGTTCCTGCTCGCCGCGTTCCTGTTCGAGGACGTCGGCGTCACGGCCTACAAGGGCGCATCACCGCTGATCACCAACAAGACGTTCCTCGAGGCAGCGGCCGGCATCCTGTCGGTGGAGTCCTACCACGCGGCCATCGTGCGGACCTCGCTGCAGTTCAAGGGGATGCAGGACCGCGTCGCCAAGATCTCCGACCTGCGCGACGCCCTCGACGGGTCCACCGACCTCGACCAGGGAATCGTCCGCAACGGTCAGTCGAACCTCGTGCCCACCGACGCGAACGGGCTGGCGTTCAGCCGGTCCGCCGGCCAGGTGCTGAACATCGTGTACGGGACCCCGAAGAAGGTCACGGCAGGCCTGTTCTTCCCCAGGGGCGTCAACGGCCCGCTCAACACCAGCGCCGCCTCGGGCTGAACCGGTAACCGGTCCGTGGGCCGGGGGTGCTCCTGCACTCCCGGCCCGCGGGTCACCGCCGAGGCAGAGGTGTCAGCGGTCGCGGCCGGTGACGAAGCAGGCCAGCTCCCACAGCGCCGCGGTCGCCTCGCGGGGTGCCCCGCGCGCGGCCAGGCCGTCGAGGCGGGCCCGGGCTCCGGCGAGCTGTTCGGCAGCCTGGCGCTCGGCGCGGCTGCGGCCACCGGCGGACACGACGAGCTCCGCCAGCCCGGGCAGTTCCGCGTCGGTGAACGGCTCGGCCGAGGCGAACGCCGCCCGCAACCGGTCCCCGGCGGGACCGGACGCCGCCAGCGCCGCCACGATCGGCACCGACTTCTTCCTGACCCGCAGGTCCGCGAGGGCGGGCTTGCCGGTCTGGTCCGGGCTCCCCCACAGACCGAGCAGGTCGTCGACGGCCTGGAACGCCATCCCGACGTGCTCCCCGTAGGCCGCCAGGTCGTCGACGACCGCGGACGGCGCGTCCGCGGCCACCGCGGCGATCGAGCTCGAGCACCGCATCAGGGCCGCCGTCTTGCCCGACTGCATCGCCAGGCACTCGGCCAGCCCGACCCGCTCCCGTCGCTCGAAGGCGACGTCGGCCATCTGCCCGTCGACGAGCCGCTGCACCGCGGTGGTCAGCCAGCTCGTCACGCGGTCCGCCGCCGCCGGGTCCGGGGCGCAGCGGCGGAGCACGTCGACGGCCAGCGCCAGCATCGCGTCGCCGGCCAGGATCGCCGCCGGGACGCCGAACACCGTCCACGCCGTCGGGCGGTGCCGCCGGGAGGTGTCGCCGTCCATCACGTCGTCGTGCAGCAGGGAGAAGTCGTGGACCAGCTCCACGGCCACGGCCAGACCCGGCACCGAGCGGGCAGCGGCCCCCGACAGCTGGGCGGCCTCGGCGCCGAGGACGACCAGCGCGGGGCGCACGGCCTTGCCGCTGGGCGCCGAGCGGGCCCGGCCGCGCTCGTCCCGCCAGCCCAGGTGGTACTCGACGACCGCCCGCACGTCCCTGCCGAGTCCGGCGACGGCCTCGCGCAGGCCCGCGTCGACCAGGTCCCGGGCGGCGCTGACCTGGGGAGGGAGGGTGGCAGTCATCGGGCCGGAATGCTATCGCGACGGTGAGCGACCGGATCGGCGAACCGGTCCGGCGGCCCCGGCGGCCCGGCCGCGGCGCCGACGCGGCCGCCACCGTCGCCGAGCAGCTGTCCGGCGGCGGCGTGGCCGGACACCACCGCGCCCTCCATCGTGTCCGGCAGGCCGGTGGCCGTCCACGCGCCGGCGAGGACCAGCCCGCGCACCGCGGTGCGTGCCGGGGGCCGCAGCGCGCCGGCGCCGGGCGCGGCGACGAAGGTGGCGCGCCGTTCCCGGGTGACGAACGCGTCCAGGACGGTGGCGTGCGCCGCCCCCGGCAGCAGCCGTGCCAGCTCGCCGACGAAGCGGTCGACGAGCTCGTCGGCCGGGACGCCGATCCACCGCCCGGCGGCAGACAGTGACACCGCGAGGTACTGCGCCCGCGGGTGGGTCGCGGCCAGGCCCGACGGCGTCGTCCGGTCGAAGACCCACTGGGCGTCACTGCCCACGGTGGCCAGGAACGGGTCGGCCGTCACCGTCCGGTCGTAGACGACGTGCACGTTGACGATGGGTGCGTACTCCAGCCCGTCGGCCAGGTCGACCTGCTCCGGGAGCAGTGCTCTCGCTGTGTGCGCGGGCACGGCGCAGACGACGCCCGCCGCGGCGATGTCGCCGTCGTCGGTCCGGACCAGCAGCCCGTCCGGTCCGGAGAGCACCGCGCGCACCGGGGTCCGTCGCAGGACGCGTGCGCCGGCGGCGCGCAGGGCGTGGACCGCCGGGTCGACGTGCAACGCGGCCAGCGGCGCGGTCGGGACGGCGATGTCGGCCGCATCGGCGGTGGTGAGCAGTGCTCTGATCAGGACGCGGGCGGCGACCGCGAGGGACACCTCGTCCGCGCCGGCGTTGCAGGCGGCCACGGTGAACAGGTCCCAGACCGCCTCGATCGTCGCGGCGTCCTGCCCGTGGGCCCGCAGCCAGGTCCCGAACGGGACGAGGTCGGCCCCGGCCGCAGCCGGGTCGACACCACGCAGCGCGACCGCGGCCCGGGCGGCGGCGATCCGCCGGGCCGGGCTCAGCACCCGGTACCCGGTCAGCGCCCGCAGCAGGTGTGCGGGCGCGGGCAGTGGGTCGCGCCGGAGGACCGAGCGCGCGACCGCGCCGTCCCGCGCGTACCGGACGGGGATCGACAGCCGCGGCTGCACCTCGAGCAGGTCGTCGGTGCCGAGACGCCGCAGCAGGCCGCGCCACGCGTCGTAGCAGCGCAGGGCGACGTGCTGGCCGGTGTCGACGAGCAGTGCCGGTCGTGTCCCGGCCGCGGCCCGGGCGAAGGTCGACGTCGCACCGCCGAACCGGGACCGGGCCTCGAGCACGAGCACGTCGACGCCCGCCTCGGCGAGGTCCAGCGCGGCGGTCAACCCGGCCAGCCCGCTGCCGACCACCACGACCGGCCGGCGGGTCGCGGTGCTCACGCCGGGTCCACCGAGGGAACCGCGGGACGCCAGGAGCCGGCCAGGGAGCGCACGGCGACGCCGACCTTGTGCGCGTCGGGCACGCTGACCCGACCGCTGAGCACCGCAGCGGGGCGCTCCACGATCCGGGTGAGCAGCTCGCGGTAGATGCCGGCCATCGCGGCACAGCACGCCCGACTGCGCCGGTCCAGCAGCGGCAGCAGCCGCAGCCCGACGTCGAACCACTCCGCGGCCCGCGCCGCCTCGTACTCGACCAGGGCGACCAGGCTGTCGGTGTCGTCGGCCAGGTCGCCGCGCCCGTCCAGGCGCAGCGTGCACCCGAAACGGTCGAGGTCCTCGGCCGGCAGGTACACCCGCCCGGCGTGGCTGTCCTCCCGGATGTCGCGGATGATGTTCGTCAGCTGCAGGGCGGTGCCCAGCGCGTCGGCCAGCGGCCCGACCGGACCGGCCGCCGCCCCGTGCCCGGGTTCGAGCGGGCCGGCCCCGAAGACCGCGACCGACAGCCGGCCGATCGACCCGGCGACCTGGCGGCAGTACCCGCTCAGCTGCTCGAAGGTCGCGTACCGGGTGCCCCGGACGTCGGCCAGGCACCCGTCGACGAGCACGCCGAACTCGCCCAGCGGCAGGCCGGTGGTCGCCGCGGCGTCGGCGACGGCCAGCAGCACCGGGTCGTGCACGGGCCAGCCGGCCGGGTCCGGTCCGGCGGCCGCCAGCTGGGCCACCTGGGCCCGGACGGCGTGCAGCTCACGCACGCGCTGGACGGCCGGCGCGTCACTGTCGCCGATGTCGTCGATGCGGCGCGCCAGCGCGTAGACCGCAGACAGGGCACGCCGACGCGGCCCGGGCAGCAGCCGGATGCCCCAGGCGAAGTTGCGCGCCTGGGCACCGGTGATCCGTTCGCAGACGGCGTACGCGGCGGCGATCTCGGGGGCCCGGGCGGTCACCGCGTCTGCCCCACCGGCTCGGCCGGGTTCCGGGTCGCCGCCGGCCGCGGGGGCCTGGGGACGGCGGTGCCGCGCGCCAGCACGAGCCCGGTCAGCACGGTGGTCC
>CAXTBU010000006.1:39558-42361 GCA_964242885.1 uncultured Actinomycetales bacterium | reverse complement strand
GGCCTGGGGACGGCGGTGCCGCGCGCCAGCACGAGCCCGGTCAGCACGGTGGTCCGCACCCGGCCCGGCCGGACCGGCTCGGCCAGCACCTCCCAGCCCGCGTCGGCCAGCGCGTCCAGCGTCGCCAGCCCACCCGCCACGTACCCGGCGACCGCCAGCCGCGGGGCGCCGGCCAGGGTGGCGACCAGCGCCGACCCGGACTCCAGCAGGTCCCGCGCCCGTGCCCCCTCGAACGCGAGCAGCGCTCGCAGTTCCCGCCGGCACACGGGGGCCGTCAGGTCCGCCGGTGCGACACCGAACCGGGCCAGGTCCTCGGCGGGCAGGTAGACCCGCCCCGCGCGCGCGTCCTCACCAACGTCCTGCAGGTGCTCGATCACCTGCAGGGCCGAGCAGATCCGGTCCGAGGCGGCGACCCGGTCCGCGGTCGCCGCGCCGACCACCCCGAGCACCAGCCGGCCGACCGGGTCGGCGGAGAGCCGGCAGTAGTCGAGCAGCTCGGCCCAGGTCGCGTACGCGGCGACGTGCTGGTCCTGGCGGTTGGCGGCCACCAGGTCCGCGAACGGCTCCCTCGGCAGCCCGTGGTCGGCCACGGTGACCGCCAGGCCGGCCACGAAGCCCAGCTCCGGACGGCCCCCGCCGAACAACCGGTGCAGGTCCGCGTCCACCGCGTCCAGCGCGGAGAGCCGGTCCGCGGCCGGTCGGGAGCCCTCGTCGCCGAGGTCGTCGACGGACCGGGCGAAGGCGTACACCGCGAGCAGGTCCCGACGCAACCGGCCGGGCAGCCACCGTCCGGCGACCGGGAAGTTCTCCGCCGGCGCCTGGCCGAGCGCATCGCGGTCGGGTCCGCGGCCGGTGCCGGCGGGTGCGGTCGACCCGGCGGCGGCGTCGGGACCGGCGACCACCGCACCGGCAGGGGGCGCCTGGTCCATGCCGACCGCCACCGCCCCTCCCTGCCCGCCCGGGTCGTCCCCGCACCCGCCCGATCCTGGCACCCGATCCCCCGGCCCGGGACCTGCCCGGCGTGCGGACCGCCGCAGATGGGGGTGCGGGTCGGCAGCAGGGGCAATAGGTTCGACGGACGGCCTGCGCACGGGAGACGGTGACGGAGGCCGGCTGCCACGGCCGGAGCGCCGCGGCAGCACCGTGACGTCGAGGTGAGAGGGCGAACGAATGCCGAGCAAGGACCTGGTTCTGCGGACGATGCACGACGTCGGGCTGGCCGCGTGGTTCGGCGGATCGCTGGCCGGCGCGGTCGGGATCAACGGAGCCGCGAACGACGTCAGTGACCCGACCGAGCGCCTGAAGGTGTCCAGCGCCGGATGGGCGCGATGGGCGCCGGTCAACGCTGTGGCCATCGGGGCGCACCTGATCGGTGCCGTCGGTCTGCTGACCACCAACCGCGACCGGGTGAAGCACCAGGACGGGGTGGCCTCGGCCAGCGTGGGCAAGACCCTCGTCACCGTGCTGGCGCTCGGCGCCACCGGCGTCTCCGGGTGGCTCGGCCAGCAGAAGAGCAACTACGACCCGATCCCGACCGAGGGCGGGGTCAAGCCGTCCGAGGCGACGCCGCCGGACGTCGCGGCCCGCCAGCAGCAGCTGCGTGCGCTGCAGTGGGTCATCCCGTCCCTGACCGGCGTGCTCGTCGCGCTGACCGCCCAGCAGGGCGAGCTGCAGAAGCCGGGCAACATCATCCTGGGCGCGGCCCGCGAGAAGTTCGCCGCGGGCTCGAAGGCAGTGCGCAACCAGCTCGGCTGACCTGTTCGCAACGAGGGCGCCGGCGGTCTGACCGCCGGCGCCCTCCGCCGTTCCGGACCGTCGCCGGGTCACGCACGGGCCCTGGCGGGGCGGTCACAGCAGGTCCCGCGCCGTCCGGCCCGCACCCGCGCCGTACCCGCCACCGAACAGGGCGGCGTGCACGAGCAGCGGGTAGAGCTGGTGCAGCCCGACCCGGGCCTGCCATCCCGCGGCCAGCGGCGCGGCCGCGTCGTAGGCCGCGAGCAGCCGCCCCAGCCCTGGTGCGCCGAACAGTGCGAGCAGCGCCAGGTCCGTCTCCCGGTGCCCACCGTGCGCGGCCGGATCGATCAGCCAGGGCCGCCCGTCGGCCCCGGTGTGCAGGTTCCCGGCTCACAGGTCCCCGTGCAGCCGGGCGGGCGGTTCCGGCGGTCCCGCCAGCCGCGCGACCCGGTCGGCCACCCGCCGGACAGCGTCGGCGTCGGCAGCTCCGATCCTGCCGCTGAGCTCGGCCGCAGCGAGCGTCGGCAGCAGCCGACGGCGCGCGTAGAAGGTCGGCCAGTCCTGCTCCGGGGTGTCGTCGCGGGGCAGCAGGCCGGTCCAGGCCGGGGTCGACGGGCCGGCGCGGCCGAACCCCGGCGCGCCGGCCGCGTGCAGCCGGGCCAGTCCCCGTCCGGCAGCGGCGGCGGTTGCGGCCGACGGGCGCCCGGGTTCGATCCACGGCAGCACGAGCACCGCGTCGTCGACGGCCAGCACCGGCGGGACGGCGAGGTCGCCGCCCGGGCCGGCAGGCAGCCCGTCGGCCAGCCACGCCAGGCCGGCCGCCTCCGCCGCGAACAGCCCCGGCGGCGCCCCACCGAGACTCTTCGCGAACAGCCGGCGCCCATCGGGCAGCTCCAGGCGGGCGGCGGTGGCGATGTCACCGCCGCCGACCGGCACCGACCGGACGCTCCCGTCGGCGATCCCCGCCCGCAGCTGCTCGAGGTCGAGAGCACCGGTCACCGGCCCGGCGGTCTCCCCGCCGGCTCGCCCGGCGGAACAGGCGCAGCCGGCTCGCCCGGCGGAACAGGCG
>CAXTBU010000006.1:29786-39458 GCA_964242885.1 uncultured Actinomycetales bacterium | reverse complement strand
AGCCGGCTCGCCCGGCGGAACAGGCGGAGCCGGCTCGCCCGGCAGGCCGTCACCGGACCAGGCGACGCGGTCCCGGCCGGCCCGCTTGGCGCGGTAGACCTGCCGGTCCGCCGCCCGCGTCAGCGCGACCGGGTCCTCGACCCCGTCCCCGCGGGTGGCCACCCCGAAACTGGCCGTCACCGGCCGGCCACCGGTGAGCGCGGGCCACGGCAGCCGCGCGAGCTGCTCCCGCAGCTGTCGGCAGACCCGCACCGCCGCGGCCTCGTCCAGCCCCGGCAGGACGAGGACGAACTCCTCCCCGCCCAGGCGCCCGACGGCGGCGCCGCGGGGCGACCCGCTGACCAGGGCGCGGGCGACGGCCACCAGGACCGCATCCCCTGCTTCGTGTGAGCACTCGTCGTTGACGGCCTTGAACCGGTCCAGGTCCACGAATGCGAGGGAGAGCAGCGCTCCGGACCGGCGGGAGGCATCGACCAGCACCGCCAGCTCGTCCTCGAGCCCACGCCGGTTCCGTACGCCGGTCAGCGCGTCCCGCGATGCCAGTTCGGCGAAGACGGCGGTCCTGCGGTCGGTCTCGACGATCCCTCCCGTCTCCCGGACGACGGCCGCGCGTGCGGCCGCGGCCCGGCTGCGGGTCAGTGCCTCGGTGGCCAGGAACGTCTCGAACACCTCGTACGCCGCCCGGTGGTCGCCGCGCTCGGCGAGCAGGAGGGCCTGCTGGCGCAGGGCTGCCGCCCGGGCGTCGAGCAGCTCCCCGCCCGCCGAGAGCACCAGGGCGCCGAGCACCGCGGCCATCGCCTCGCCGGAGCGACCGCGCCGGCGAAGGACCTCCGAGACGGTCACCATCGCGCGCGTCGGCCCCTCGGCGCCGGTGTGCACCGCGTCGGGGGACGCCAGTTCCCGGGCGGTCTGTTCGGCGAGGTGCAGCCGGCCCGTGGCGAGGGCGACGACCGCGATGGTGTCCAGCGGCGTCGTGCTGAGCACGACTCCGGTCCGCCGAGCGGTGGCGCGCAGGTCGGTGGTCAGCCGCTCCGCCGCGGCCGGGTGCCCGTGGGTGTGTTCCAGCCAGGCCGCGTTGTTCAGGACGGCGAGCAGCAGGTCGGGGTCGCCGAGGGCCTCGGCCTCGACGCGCAGGCGGGCGAACTCGGCCCGGTAGCCGGTGTCGGCCAGCTGTTGGGCGTTCAGCAGCGCGGACTGCGCCGCGTGGTCGATCCGCAGGTGGGCGGGCGCGTCCGCGGGCAGCAGCCGGACCGACTGGACCCCGGCCTCGAGGGCCTCACCGACCAGGCCGGTCAGCCACAGCTGCCAGGCCAGCACCGCCTGGGCGCGCGCGGCCAGCAACGGGTCGGCTCGGCGCTCGGCGCTGCGCAACACCTCCCGCGCCAGCCGGCCGCACTCGGCGACCCGTCCCTGGCGCCCGCGCAGGTCCGCGATCACCAGCCGTCCGCGTCCGGCGAGGTGGTCCAGCCCGGCGGCGGTGGCTTCGGCGACCAGGCGTGCGGCACCGTCCTCCAGCCCGGCCGACGAGCTGTTGAGGGCGGTCTCGAGCGCGGTCACCGCCCGGTCCAACCGGTTCCGCACGGCAGCGGGGTCGAGGGTCGCAGCGATGGCGCCGGCCCGGCCGGGCACGGCCGCCGCGGCGAGAACCGGCACCGTCATGGCCCATTGTCAGCAGGTGCCGGAGCGCCCCGCGCCCGGCGCCGCCGAGGTGTTGACGCCCGATCCCGAGGCCGGACAGCGAGCCGCCGGCGCGATCGGGACCGGGTCACCGGGCGGGGTCGTCCGACCCCTCGGCGAGCCCCGGCGACCCGGCGCGGGTGCGCGCCCGCCGCGGCCCGAGCACCCGGTCCAGGTAGGCGTTGGTGAACAGCCCGGCAGGGTCCAGCCGCGCACGGACGTCGGCGAAGTCGTCCCAGCGGGGATAGCGCTCGGCCAGGTCGGCTGCGTCGTGGGCGTGCGAGCTGCCCCAGTGCGGCCGCCCGCCGGCCGCCGCGAGCACGGTTCCAGCGGTCGCGAACCAGGCCGCGGAGTCGGTGGCGCGGCCGAACGGCCGGTACCCGACGACCCCCACCGAGCAGGACGCCCGCCCGTACGCGGGGTTCAGCCACCCGGCCTCGGCGGGGCCGAACCGGAGCTCGACCGGCGCCGGGGCACGGACGCCGCCGCGCTCCACCGCGCGGCGCAGCTCGGCGAGCACCCCGCGCACCGCCGCGGCGTCCACGGAGTACTCCAGGACCTGCCGGCGGAGCCCCTCGCCGCCGGCGAGCACCCGGTCGCCGCTGTCGACGACCGTCCGGCGGGAGGTGATCAGCCGGCTCGCCGCCGCGCGGTTGACCAGCGGCATCAGCGCGGGCACCGCGGAGGCGCCCCACAGTGCGGTCTCGTGGACCGCCGTGGCGACCCGGTCGGCGGCCAGCCGCACCGTGGACGTGCGTCGCGGCGGCTCGGCGGTCCGATGCGCCCGCCACACCAGGACGCGGTCGGTGTGCGGGTACCACCACAGCCGGGCCCGCTCGGCCGTGGCCAGCTCGTCCAGCTCCTCGACGACCCGGTCCACCGCGCGGGTCGCGACCGTCGCGCACAGCGTGAAGGCCGGGACCACGCGCAGGGTGACCGCGGACAGCACCCCGAGCGCGCCCAGCCCGGTCCGCGCGGCGTCGAACACCGAGGGGTCAGTGTCGGGCGCCAGGCGGCGCACCCGCCCCGCCCCGTCGACCAGCTCGAGGGCGGCGACGTAGCGGTCCAGCGAGCCCTCGCCCGAGCCGTGGCTCCCGGTGGAGATCGCCCCCGCGACCGTCTGTGCGGCGACCGCTCCCAACGTGGGCAGTGCCCAGCCGCGGGTCGCCAGGAAGCCGACGAGGGCGTCGAGCCGGATGCCGCCCTCGACGGTGACCTCGTCGCGGGTGACGTCGAGGTCCAGCACGCGGGAGTGCCGCGCCAGCGAGACCAGGTCGGTGCCTGGGTCCGGCGCCGCGATCGTCGACGGCGAGTGCCCAGCACCGACCACCTTCAGCCGGCCTCCGCGGGCGGCGACCTCGCGGACGACCTCGACGACGGCGGTCCGCCCGGACGGCATGTGCACGGCTCCGGGGAAGGCGGTGACCGTCCGCGCCCAGTTCGTCCAGATCCGCGGGCCGGCGGCGGTGTCGTGGCCGAGTGCGGGTGGTGTCGCCTGCTCGGCGAGCCGGGAACCGGAGCCGTGGTCGGCGGTCACGCCGTCGACGCTAGACGAGAGGCGCCCCTGCGGAGCACCGGGACGCGCACCCCACCCGACGGCCCGCCGTCGAAGCGGGCGCCGAAACGCGTTGCGGCGCGCGGCCGGTCCCCGGTTGCATGGGCCCGGCCCACCCGACCCTGCCGGGAGACGCCCTGACCCTGCCGGAGGACCGCCGTGACCGTGACCCGACCGCTGTGCACCGGCGACGCGGCCGCGGTGCTGTCCCTGGAGACGGCGCTGACGGCGGCCGACGGCACCGGTGAGCACTACGACCTCGACGACGTGCTGCACGAGATGGCGGACCCGGGGCTGGACCTGGCCACCGACACGGTGGGGGTCTTCGACGGCGAGGTCCTGCTCGCGCAGGCCTGGGTGGCGGCCCGGGGCGGCGTCCTGGTCCTGAGTGGCGGCGTCGCGCCGGCCGCCCGGCGCCGCGGGCACGGCGCGGCGCTGCTGGCTTGGGCCGGGCGGCAGGCGGCGGCCCGCGGTCTGACGGCGGTGTCCGCCACCGTCGCGGACGGCGCCGCCGGCGCGGCCGAGCTGTTCACCCGGGCGGGGATGCCCGCCGTCCGCCGGCACGCCGACATGGCCCGCCGCCTGGACCCGGAGGAGTTCCCGGCAGGGCCGTCCGCGGCGCCCGCGGCGGTCCCGGGCGTCGTCGTCGTGCCCGCCGGGTCGGTCGGGGACGACCACCTGCGGGCGGTCTACAACGCCGCGTTCGCCGGCCACTTCGGGTGGGAGCCGGCCGACGAGCAGCGGTGGCGGCAGTGGTACGCGGGCTCGCCGAACTGGCGGCCGGACATCAGCCTCGTCGCGCGCGAGGAAACGCCGGACGGCCCGGCGCTCGGGTTCGCGCTGGGCTACGAGTGGCCGGCCGACACCGCCGCGACCGGGGTACGCGAGGCGTGGCTCGGCCAGCTCGGGGTCGTTCCGGCGGCCCGTGGCCGCGGGCTCGGGTCGCTGCTGCTGTCCCGGTTCCTGCACGCGGCGACGGCCGCCGGGTACCAGCGCGCCGGGCTGGGCGTCGACACCGAGAACCGGCACGCCGCACTGGCGATGTACGAGCGGGCCGGCTTCACCACCACGACCGGGTCGACCACCTACCGGGGCCCCCTGGGAGGATGGACCGGTGCTGGAGCTGAAGACGCCGGGTGAGGTGGACGCGATGGCCGGCGCCGGCGCCGTGGTCGCCGACCTGCTGCGGCAGGTCCGCACGGCCGCGACGGCGGGGGTCCGGCTGGCCGAGCTCGACACCCTGGGCCGGGACGTGATGCGCCGTGCCGGTGCGGTGTCCAGCTTCCTGGGCTACCAGCCGTACCCGGAGCTGATGCCGTACCCGGCGGTGATCTGCACCTCGGTCAACGACGTCGCCCTGCACGGCATCCCGGGCCGGTACGCCCTGCGGGACGGGGACCTGCTCAGCGTCGACTGCGCGGCGGCCGTGGACGGGTGGACCGCGGACGCGGCGGTCACCTTCGGCGTCGGCACCACCGACCCGGCCGACGAGCTGCTGCTGGCGGCCGCCCAGCGGGCGCTGGCCGACGGCATCGCGGCCGCGGTCGACGGCGGGCGGCTCGGCGACGTCTCCGCCGCGATCGGTGCGGTCGGCCGAGGCGCCGGCTACGGGATCAACACCGACTTCGGCGGCCACGGCATCGGCCGGACGATGCACGAGGAGCCCTCGGTGCCCAACGACGGCCGGCCCGGGCGCGGGCTGCGGCTGCGCCCGGGCGTCGTCGTGGCGATCGAGCCGTGGTTCTTCGGCGGCGGCAGCGACGACTACCGCGTCGACCCGGACGGCTGGACGCTGCGCAGCGCCGACGGCAGCAACGCGGTGCACGTGGAACACACGGTCGCGGTGACCGCGGACGGCCCGCGCGTGCTCACCGCCTGACCTGCTGGCCGGCCGCCGGCGCCGTTCAGTGCCGCCGATCCGTCAGTGCCCGTCGGTGCCGTCAGTGCCGTCAGCGGTCCAGCCACTCCCGGACCGCATCCCGGACGAAGGCGTGCTCCGCGGCCAGCCCGGCCGGGAAGCCGGCCCGGTGCCCGTAGACGGTCTCGATCGGCCGCAGCTCCGCATCGGCCAGGTACCGCAGGTCCGCCGCGTTGTCGGCGACCCGGAAGTACAGGTCGGTCTCGCTGGGCAGCAGCAGGACGCTGGCCCTGATCGCCGCCAGCGCGGCGGCCAGGTCCCCGCCGAACCGCTCGTCGGCGCTGATGTCGGCGGCGTACCAGGTCATGGCCTGCGCGTAGAGGTCCGCGGCGCGGTGGGTGCCGAACGACTCCACCCAGTCCGTCTGCAGGAACGTTTCCAGGTCGGGGGCGCCGAGCACCGTCCGGTACAGCTGCTGGCGGTAGAAGTCCTGGCTCAGCCCCCAAGCCGCGTAGATGTGGCCGAAGGCCTTCAGGGCGGCGACCGGCTCGGCGGAGAAGCGGCCGCCGCCGAGGTGCTCCGGCGCCGCCTCCAGCGTCCGCAGCAGGCCGGACAGGAACACCTTGTTGTGCTCCGCGGTCTTCGAGCTGCCGCAGACGACGATCGCCCGCCGGACCATCTCGGGGAACGACGCCGCCCAGTGGTAGGCCTGGATCGCGCCCATCGAGAAGCCGTAGACGGCGGCGACCTGCTCGACCCCGAAGTGCTCGGTGACCAGCCGGTGCTGGGCGCGGACGTTGTCCTGGGCGGTCACCAGGGCCGGGTAGTCCGGCGTGGTCGAGGCGCTGGAGGACAGGCCGTTGGAGAACATGTCCGGCACGACGACGAACCAGCGTGTCGGGTCCAGCACGGTGTCCGGCCCGATCAGCGCCTCCAGGTCGGTGTGGGAGGCGGTGTAGCTGCAGGGGTAGACGATCACGTTGTCCCTGTCCGGCGACAGCGTCCCGTGGGTCTTCCAGGTCAGCCGCGCGTCGGCGATCGTGCCGCCCCGCTCGACCGCCAGGTCCCCGAGTGCGAACTCGCCCTCCTGCTGTGCCCAGTCCATCAGCTGCTCCTGCTCGTCGCGGTGTCCGGCATCGGCCGCCCGCCGGGGTCCGGGTGCACGTGCTGCCGCCTACGCGGCGGTGCGGATGGCGTCCAGCGCCAGCACCGCGTGCACACCCCAGGTCTCGTTCGCCACCTGGGTGACCCGCAGGTCGACCGTGGAGCTGGCCAGGGCGAGCGCCGGCGCCCGGTCCACGCCGAACAGCTGCTGCATCCAGCCGACCATCGCGTCCAGCGCGTCGCCCATCGCGACGTTGAGGTCCGGGTCGAACCCGAAGGTGATCCGGCTGGTCGGGGTCACCGCGTGGACCGTGGGCACCGGCGGCTCGGCCACCAGGTCCAGGACCAGCTCGGTCGTCATCCCGCACTCGATCGCGGTGCCCGACACCTCGCCGTCGCCCTGGGCTGCGTGCCCGTCGCCCACGCAGAGCAGGGCGTCGGGAACGGTCACCGGAAGGTAGAGCGTCGACCCGGCGGTCAGGCTGCGGCAGTCGATGTTGCCGCCGCCCTCGGTCCGCGGCGGGATCGTCGAGTGCTCCCCCGGCTCGGCCGGCGGCAGGCCGACCACGCCGAGGAACGGCGCCAGGTCCACCGACATCCCGAGCTGGTTGGTCCCCACCGCCTTGTCCGCGTCCAGGTCCCACACCAGCCGGAACGCCTCCGCGCCGGCCAGGCCGAGCCGGCGGTTCAGCGGGGTGTCGCGGGCAGCGGCGACCGTCCAGCCCCAGTCGTCGGGCCGCAGCGACCGCAGCCCGACCGCCAGCGCCATGCCGGGGACGGCCCCGCGCACCGCGATCGGACCGGACAGGCAGTGCCCGCGGCCGTCGGGGATCAGCACCGGGGGCTGGTCGCCGGCCTCGCGGACGGACGCGGTGTGCCCGGAGGCGTCGAGGGAGTGGACCACCACGGTGTCCCCGGCATCCACGGTCAGGACCGGCGGGCGGTCCCGGGAGAACACGTCGGTCACGGTGTCGAGGGTCGCGTCGAGCCGGTGGCGGGGCATGGGGGTCCTTCCGCAGTCGACGACCTCCCCCGTCTACCCGGAGGGGGACCTGTGTCCCTGTCTACCGGCAGCCGGACGGCGGTCCGGCCGGGCCGCCGCCGTCGTTCCTGCGCGTCCGGTGGGCCGGTCGCCCTTGAACGGGTGAGCGCGCGGTCCGGGTCTGGCGCTCAGTCCGGCGGCGCGACACCGGCCGCCAGCGTCAGGCGGCGCAGCTCGACCAGGTGGCCCTCGAATGCCTGCCGGCCGGTCGGCGTCAACGAGGCCCAGGTCCGGACCCGGCCACCCCGGCCGGTCGACTTGCTGACCCGGACGTAACCGGCGTCCACCAGCACCTTCAACTGCTTGCTGGTGACCGAGTCGGCGACACCGAGGCTGTCGCGGATCGTCGCGAACTCCGCGTCCGTCACCGAGGCGAGCAAGGCGCAGATCCGCAACCGGTTTGGCGCGTGGACGACCTCGTCGAAGCGGGCTTCGGCCGTCACCGCGCGGGCCCGGCTGTCTGGCCCCCGCTCAGCTCACGCCGCAGGTCTGCGTCGTGCGTCCGGCCGAGGAACCAGGTGGCCGCTGCCTGGGCGGTGCCCGCCAGCACCGGCAGCCAGCGCGACCAGCCCGCCGCCTGGGCCACGGCCGCGACGGTGAGGGTGACCGCCAGACACCCGCCGAGCAGCACGGTCAGCGTGCTGCTCCACCGTGTCCGGACGCCGGCCGTGCCGACGCCGGTGCGCCGCCTGGTCAGCGCCAGCAGCGCGGGGTAGCCGAGGCCGGCGACGACCGCCGCGAGAACGGTGGCCAGGGTGCCCAGCGCGAACGATGCGACGAAGGCCCCGAGCAGCACCCCGAGCGCCGGGTGGTGCCACCACACGGGAACCATCCGGTCGGCGACGCCGGCGCGGGTGTCGGCGACGGCATCGAGCAGGCGACGGGCGTCCGAACCGTGAGTTTCCATAGTGGAAAGTCTACTCGTGCGCTCCGTCGGCGGACCCCGGGCACGGTCGGCGCCGGCCGGCCGTGCCCGAGGGTGGTGGGTGCGCTGGGGTCGGAGCTGGCGGACCGACCCTCAGTACCCGACGGTCAGGGCGACCTTCGTGTCCGGGGTCATCTGGACCTGGCCGGCCCGTGCCTGGCGGATGACCGCCCGGCCGGGGAAGCCGCCGAAGTTGTTGAAGCCGAACTTGACCTCGCCGGCGCCGACGTTGGGTCCGACGGACACGACGGGCACGGCGTCCGAGGGCTGGCTGCTGCCGGCCCTGCGGAACTGGCACCCGGAGAACAGGATCTGCTTCCCACCGGTGATGCTCACCCATCCCGGGTTCGCCGCCGCGCCGCCGACCGCCCTGGCCGGGTTCGCCATCATGCCCTTGAAGTTCACGCCGTCGAGCAGGATGTTCTCGCCGCCACTGATCTTCAGACCGGACCCGTAGACGGGGTCGGAGTCCTGCGCGTCGAACGCGAACCCGCGGATGATGTGGTCCTGCCCGCCCTCGATGCTCATCTGGAAGCCGGTCTTGCGCCCGGTGACCATGATCTGGCCGATCGTCGACTTGGACATCCGGCTGCGGATGAACGGCTTGGCCGATGCGACGTTCACGAAGGTCGTCGACGAGGTGTCCATGAAGCTGTAGGCGCCGTTGCCGCAGATGTTGTTCTCCGACCCCGCGAGGAAGAAGGCGGTGTCGGTGGTGCCCTGGACGTGCGTCACGCCGTCGATGGTCACGCCGTCGCCGTAGCCCCACCAGATCGTGGCGAAGTTCTTCCAGCCGCAGCTGTGGAAGTTCGACATCCACACGACCTTGCCCTGGTACTGACCGGACGACGGGTCGATCTTCGGCAGGAAGTGCGTGCTGCCGCCGCCCTGGAACTGGATGAACCGCAGGCTGACGTCGCGGGGCGAGCCGTCGGAGGGGTAGCCCTGGTTCGGCTGCGTGCTCGGGAACACGAACTGTGAGCTGCCCGATCCGCCCTGCCAGTTCAGGACCGTGCCCCGGCTGTACTCGTGGACGACCGCGTCCTTGCCGCCGAGCAGCGTCATCCCGGAGGTGAAGGAGATGGGGACGCTGTGGTCGTACTGGCGGGTGTCGAAACGCACGGCGGGGAACGGGCCGGCGCTGGCGGCCTGCCGCTGGCGCATCCACGCGTTCATCGCGGTGATCTTGTCGTTCGTCGTGGTCCCGGCGAACGAGTCGAACAGGACCTCGCCGGTGCTGGTCGCTGTCGGAGCGGCCGCGGACACCACAGCGGCGCCGACGGGCGCGGTCGCCGGAGTGGCGGCCCGGGTCCGGAGTGCGGCGGCCGCGTCGGGAACGGCGAGCAGAGGCAGTCCAGCGAAGATTGCGCGGCGACCGATCATGTTCCACACCCAGACGTTTCGAGAAGCTCTCGGCGGGTCGACGACCCGATGGCTCGACTGTGGAGGGCCGGACCTGACGCGTGTCTGAGCGGTGCACGAGTGCCTGTGGGTGGCCGCGCGCCGCCAAC
>CAXTBU010000006.1:26573-29686 GCA_964242885.1 uncultured Actinomycetales bacterium | reverse complement strand
CGGTCAGCGGTCAGCGGTCAGCGGTCAGCGACCGAGCGGACGTGCTCGAGCACGAGGTGGGCCAGCAGGTCCGGCTCGCGCTCCGGGATCCAGTGCCCGACGCCGTCGAGGACGTCGAACTGGTACGGGCCGCGCACCCACTCCGCGGTCCCCACCGCTGCCGCCCGCCCGAGCGCCGGGTCCGCACTGCCCCAGACGTACCGGGTCGGCACGTCGACCGGCCCCGACGCGCCCCGGTCCAGCGGCACCGCCCGGTACCAGGCCAGTGCGCCGGCCATGGCCGCCGGGGTGGCCAGCCGCGCGGTGTACGCCCGGGCGGTGCCGGGGTCCAGCCCGGTCGCCTGCAGGGCCTGCCGCGCGAGCGTCCCGCCGTCCGCGGTGAGCAGCCACTCCGGCAGCACCGGCAGCTGGAACGCCGCGGCGTACCAGGAACGCAGCGCCTGGCCGCCGCCCACCGCGGCCGCCGCCATGGCGCGCGGGTGCGGGGTGGAGACGACGGTCAGCGAGTGCAACCGGTCCGCGGCGCTCGCGCCCAGCGACCACCCGACGACCCCGCCCCAGTCGTGGCCGACCACGTGCGCCCGCCGGACGCCGGCCGTGTCGAGCAGCGCCAGGACGTCGGCGACCAGCTCGGCCTGGCGGTAGGCCGCGCGCCCGGTCGGTCGGGCACCGGGTGAGTAGCCGCGCTGGTCCGGCGCCAGGACGCGGTACCCGGCGGCGACCAGGTGCGGGGTGAGCGCCGACCACGTCGCCCGGTTCTGCGGGAAGCCGTGCAGCAGCACCACCGCCGGCGCATCCGCTGGGCCGGTGTCGTCGTGGTCGAAGACCAGCCCGTCGCGGTCGTAGGTCGGCACCGGCGACAGTCTGGCCGCACCGATCTCGACCACATCCGCGCCTGCGCCAGCCGGTCCGCCGTCCGCCGGCTCTTCTGGTCGGGGACGGTCCGCCGATCGGTCCGCGGACTTCGTCCTGGGGAGGTTCTGCCCGAGGTCCTGCTGGAGCCGCCTGACAGAATCGAACTGTCGACCTACGCATTACGAGGGCGTCGCTCTACCGACTGAGCTAAGGCGGCGTGACCGGCGGGCGTCCCAGCCGGCACAGCCGCCGACTGTACCGGCTGCCGGGTCGTGGCTGTCCGGCACCGACAGCGGACGGGCCTCCACTGACCCGGAGGGCGGCATCCGGGCCGTCGGCTGTCGCTCGCGGACAGCCACCCGGGCAGGCGAGGCGGCGGCGGGTGGTGGGATGGGCCTCCGCCAGCCACCGGAATCGAGGGGACCGCCCGCATGCCGTCGAGAAGCCCAGTCCACGAGGTCCGGGGAGTCGTCGCCCGCGGGAAGGGCCAGCCGGTGACCCTCGAGACGGTCCTGGTGCCGGAGCCCGGCCCGGGTGAGGCCCTGGTCGACGTCCTGAGCTGCGGGATCTGCCACACCGACCTGCACTACCGCGACGGCGGCATCACCGACGACTTCCCGTTCCTGCTCGGCCACGAGTCCGCCGCCCGGGTGTCCTCGGTCGGCGACGGGGTGACACACGTGACGCCCGGGGACTTCGTCGTCCTCAACTGGCGCGCGGTCTGCGGCCAGTGCCGGGCGTGCCGGCGGGGTCGGCCCTGGTACTGCTTCGCCTCGCTGAACGCGACCCAGCCGATGACGCTGACCGACGGGACGACGCTCAGCCCGGCGCTGGGCATCGGGTCGCTGGCGGAGAAGACGCTGGTCGCGGCCGGCCAGTGCACGAAGGTGGACCCGGCCGCGGACCCGGCGGCGGCGGGCCTGCTCGGCTGCGGGGTGATGGCCGGTCTGGGCGCGGCGATGAACACCGGCCAGGTGTCGCCCGGTGAGACGGTCGCGGTGTTCGGCTGCGGCGGGGTCGGCACCGCTGCGGTCGCCGGTGCCCGGCTGGCCGGCGCGCGGACGATCGTCGCCGTCGACACCGACCCGCGGAAGCTGGAGACCGCACGGCGGTTCGGCGCCACCCACACGGTCGACGCCACCGCCGGGGACCCGGTCGAGGCGATCCGCGGGTACACCGAGGGCAACGGCGCCGACGTGGTCATCGAGGCGGTGGGCAACCCGAAGGTCTACGAGCAGGCGTTCTACTCCCGGGACCTGGCCGGGCGGGTCGTGCTCGTCGGGGTCCCGAACCCGCAGATGCGCATCGAGCTGCCGATGGCCGAGGTGTTCGGCCGCGGCGGCGCCCTGAAGTCCAGCTGGTACGGGGACTGCCTGCCCGAGCGCGACTTCCCGATGCTCGTCGACCTGTACCTGCAGGGCCGGCTGGACCTGGACGGCTTCGTCACCGAACGGATCGGGCTGGACGACGTCGAGGAGGCGTTCGCCACGATGAAGCGCGGCGACGTCCTGCGCAGCGTCGTGGTGATGGACGCAGCCCGGTGACCGGGCCCGGACCCGGCACGGCGGGCGGTGGCGTGCGCGTCCAGAAGCTGGTGACGTCCGGGACGTTCAGCCTGGACGGCGGGACGTGGGACGTGGACAACAACGTGTGGCTGCTCGGCGACGACGACCAGGTGCTCGTGCTCGACGCCCCGCACGACGCGGCGGCGATCGTCGAGGCGGTCGCCGGCCGGACGGTCGTCGCGGTGGCGTGCACCCACGCACACGACGACCACGTCGACGCCGCGCTCGCCGTCGCGGGGCAGACCGGTGCTCCCGTCCTGCTGCACCCTGCCGACCGGGTGCTGTGGGACCGGGTCCATCCCGACCGCGCCCCGGACGGCGAGCTCGCCGACGGTCAGCAGCTGCTGGTCGGCGGCACCGCGGTCACCGTGCTGCACACCCCCGGCCACTCCGCCGGCTCGGTCAGCTTCTCCGTGCCGAGCCTCACCACCGTCTTCAGCGGGGACACGCTGTTCGCCGGCGGGCCGGGAGCGACCGGGCGGTCCTTCAGCGACTTCCCGACGATCGTCACCTCGATCCGCGAGCGGCTGCTCACCCTTCCGCCGGAGACGGTGGTGCACACCGGGCACGGCGACGACACGACCATCGGTGCGGAAGCCCCGCACGTGCAGGAGTGGCTCGACCGCGGCCACTGAGACACGAGTGGCTCGACCCCGGCCGGACCTACCGTGGTGGGATGCCGAAGCCGAGGGC
>CAXTBU010000006.1:19037-26473 GCA_964242885.1 uncultured Actinomycetales bacterium | reverse complement strand
ACGAGTGGCTCGACCCCGGCCGGACCTACCGTGGTGGGATGCCGAAGCCGAGGGCACCGCTCGCCGCTGCGCTGAGCCTGGCCGGGTGGGTCGTGCTCACGTACGGGTTCCGGCTGGGGACGGCGGTGGCCCAGCGGACGTGGGACTCGGTGGCCGCCTCGGTGGTCCTGCTGGGACTGTCGGCCGCGGTCGGCGTCGCGGCCGTCCGGCGTCGGGGCAACCGCCCGCCGGTCCCGTGGGAGCGGCCCGTCGTCCGCGTGTTCGCCGTCGTCGCTGCCGCCTGGTCGGTGTACCGGCTGGTCACCACGTGGACGGGCGACCACGGCGCCACCTTCGTCACCGTGCACACCGTCCTGGCCGGCGTCCTGCTCGTGCTCGCGGTCGCGACCTGGCGCTCCACCGCATCGAGGTCCAGCGCCGCGGGGCACAGTGACGGACAGCACGGTCAGGCGGCGCAGCGGGTCTCGTCGGCGGGCGGGGTGCCGTTCAGCAGGTAGGCCTCGACCTTCGTGTCGATGCACTCGTTGCCCATGAAGTAGGCGGTGTGCCCGTCGCCCTCCCGGGTGAGCAGGACTCCGCTGGTGAGCTGGCGGGCCAGCGACTGCGACCAGGCGTACGGGGTGGCCGGGTCCCGGGTCGTGCCGACGACGAGGATCGGCGGGGCGCCGGCGGCGGCGATCGGCCCCGGCCTGGTGCCGGACTTCACCGGCCAGTCCCCGCACGGCAGCGAGCTCCACGCCAGGGCGGCGCCGAACACGGGTGAGGCCCGCTGGAACGCCGGGAGCTGCGCCCGCACCTGCGCGACCGTGTCGTCGTCCGGCCGGTCCAGGCAGTTGACCGCGTAGATCGCCTCGTTGGCGTTGGAGGTGTAGCCGTCCGGGCCCCGGTCGGAGTACAGGTCCGCGATCGCCAGCAGCGTGTCCCCGCGGCCCTGCACCAGCTCGGCGAGCGCGGAGCGCAACGTCGGCCACGCCTCCCGGTCGTACAGCGGCGCGACGACGCCGAGGAACGCCTGGCCGCCGGTCAGCTCCCGCTCGGTTCCGGTCGGCAGCGGCTCGCGCTGCACCTCGTCCAGCAGCTCAGCCAGCCGGCTCTGCGCCTGCGCGACGGTGTCCCCCAGCGGGCAGTCACCCTGCCGGACGCAGTCGGCGAGGAAGGCCTCGACGGCGGTCTGGAAGCCGGCCGCCTGCCCGAGGTCGAGCTGGTCCGAGGTCAGCGACGGATCGATCGCGCCGTCCAGGACCAGCCGCCCGACCCGGGACGGGAACAGCCCGGCGTAGACCGCGCCCAGGTAGGTGCCGTAGCTCTTGCCGAGGTAGGTCAGCTTCGGGTCACCCACCACCGCGCGGATCACGTCCATGTCGCGCGCCGCGTCGGGGGTGCCGACGTGCGGCAGCAGCCGCGCGGACTCGGCCCGGCAGCCGTCGGCGAGCTGCTGGGCCTGCTGCTCGCTCTCGGCGATCTCCGTGGGACTCTCCGGGTCCGGGTCGGTCCCGATGAACGTGTCGAGCTGGCTGTCGGTCAGGCACTTCACCGGCGTGCTCTGCCCGACGCCGCGCGGGTCGAAACCGACCACGTCGTAACGCGCGCGCACCTTCGCCCCGAGGATCCGGTCGGCGGCCTTGGCGTAGTCCAGGCCGGACCCGCCGGGGCCGCCCGGGTTGACCAGCAGCGACCCGGCGCGGTTGGCGCGGTCCGTCGCCGGCACCCGGTCCAGCGCTAGGCGGATGGTCCCGGCGGCCGGTGCCGCGTAGTCCAGCGGCACCTCGATGGTGGTGCACTCGGCGCCGGCGACGGCGGACTCGTCCTCGTCGTCCGGGCAGCGGGTCCACGCCGGCCTCTGCGCGTAGAACCGGGTCAACGCCGCCGGCACGGCGGTCGAGGCGGCCGGGCCGCTCGGCGCCGGCGCGGCGGTCGTCGTCGGGGGGGCGGTCGTCGGCGGCGCGGCGGTCGGCGCCGGCGCGGCGGTGCTCGCGGACGCTGTCGGAGCGGTGCTCTCGGACTTTACCGGGCTGCTGCTGCCCCCGCTGCCGCTGCACGCCGCCAGCGCCGCCAGCGCCGTCACCGCGGCAACGCTTGACGCGAGCACTGCTCCCAGGCGGGTCGTCCTCATGCGCGTCCTCCGGTGGTTCCACCGGCGACCGCGCCGGTCGGGTCGTTCCCAACCGTGCCCGACCCGTCCGGACGGGCCCCGTCCGGGTGGGTGCGGTCGTGGCTGGCGCGGGGGGCGCAGACGTCGGCGCGGCTGCACGCACACCGCCGGCCGGACGCGGCCAGCCGGACGACGACCTTCTGCCGGGGGACGTCGTGGCCGACCACCACCCCGTCGCCGTCGGGGGTGCCGACCCGCTCGCCGGGCGACGGTGCGTCGGCCTTGAACTCCGCGTACAGCGGGTGCTCGTACTTCAGGCAGCACATGAGCTTCCCGCAGGCGCCGGAGATGGACATCGGGTTCAGCGGCAGGTCCTGGTCCCGCGCCATCTTCAGCGTCACCGGCTCGAAGTCGCGCAGGAACGTCGCACAGCACAGGTCCCGGCCGCACGGCCCGATGCCCCCGGACACCTTCGCCTCGTCACGCGCGGCGAGCTGGCGCAGGTCGACGCGGGCGTGCAGCGAGCGGGCGAGCTCGCCGACCAGGTCCCGGAAGTCGACCCGGCCGGGCGCGGAGAAGTACACGGTGACCAGGCGGTCGATGCCGGGGCGGGCCTCGGTGGAGTCGACCGCGACCACCTTCATCGGCAGGCCGGCGGCGCGGATCAGCCGTTTGGCGACGACCTTCGCCTCGGCGCGGGTCCGGCGGGCGGCGGCGTCCCGGTCCAGGTCGGCCTGCGTCGCCGGCCCCGGGCACACCGGCAGGCCGGGCACCTCGTCGGTCACCCACTGCGCAGCCCACACGCACTCGGCGACCTCGTTGCCGTCGGTCGTCGGGTACAGGACCTTGTCGCCGACCTGCGGGCTCAGCGCGCCCGGGTCCAGGTAGTAGAGACGCCCGTAGCGCTCGAAGGAGACCGCGAACACCAGGGGCATCGCGCCAGGTTACTGACCGGGACCACCCGCGGCGCCCGGGTCCGGGAGGTCAGCGGGGGACGGGGCCGGCGGCGCCGAGGACCTGCAGGGTCATCGCCTCCACCGCGAGCAGCGGGGCGACGTTCGCCGTCACCGCCTCCCGCGCGGCGAGCACGGCGTCGATGCGCTGCAGGGTCACCTCGGCGGGCACGGCGGCCGCTGCCGCGGCGAGCTCGGCGTCGCGGTGGGCGTTGGTGGCCGGCCCGGTGGCGCCGAGCTGGCGGGCGAGCACGTCGCGGTACCAGGCCGCGAGGTCGACCAGCGCGCGGTCCAGGTGGTCGCGCCCGGCGCGCTTGGCGCGGACCTTCTGCTCCTCGGCCAGGTCCCGCAGCGCCGCCGAGGCGTGCCGGTCGGCCCGGCCGCCGTCGTCCAGCCCGAGCTGGTGGCGCAGCCGCGCGGTCTCCCGCTCCGCCGCCGCGGCCGTCGCTGCGGCCGCGTCGTCGGTGGCGGTCTGCACCAGGTCGGCGGCCGCCCGCGCGCACGACGCCGGGTCGGTCAGCCGGCCGGCGATGTCGAGCACCGCCTCGTGCCGGGCGCGGACGCCGGGGTCCAGCGCCAGCGCCCGGGCACGGCCGATGTGGCCCTGGGCGGAGCGCGCCGCCGTCAGGGCGGTCGCCGGGTCGGCCCCGTGGCGGGCGACGAGGAACGCCGCGACGTCGTCGGCGGGCGGCGTGCGCAGCTGCAGGTGGCGCGCCCGGGAGCGGATCGTCGGCGGCACGTCGTCCACGGTCGGCGCGCACAGCACCCACACCGTCCGCGGCGGTGGCTCCTCGACGCTCTTGAGCAGCGCGTCCGCGGCGTCGTCGGTGAGCCGGTCGGCGTCCTCGACGACGACGACCAGCCAGCGGCCCGCGGTCGGGGCCATCGCGGCGTCCCGGACCAGCGCCCGGATGTCCCTGACCTTCAGCGACAGCGACTCGGTCGCGACGACGATCAGGTCGGGGTGGGTCCCGGCGCGGACCGTCCGGCAGGGGTTGCACTGCCCGCAGCCGTACACCGGCACGGTCCCGGCCCCGGTGCCGGTGTCCGCCCCGGCCAGCGGGTCCGCGCACTGGAGCGCCGCGGCGAACGCCCGGCCGGCGGTCGACCGACCCGACCCGGGCGGACCGGTGAGCAGCCACGTCTGGGCCATCTGGGCGCGGTTGCCGGCCTCGCCGTCGCCGACCCGGGCGGCTGCCGCGGCCGCCCGCGCCAAGACCCCGACGGCCGCGTCCTGACCGACCAGGTCCGCCCACACGCCGGGCAGCCCGCTCACCGCGCCGCCCGCCCGGCCTCGAGCAACCGGCCGGTGACCGCCGCCAGCAGGTCCGCCGGCGGCGCGGCGGCGTCCAGGACGAGGTAGCGGCCCGGATCGGCCGACGCCAGCGCCAGGAAGCCGGCGCGGACCCGGCGGTGGAACGCCAGCGACTCCGACTCGAGCCGGTCCGCGGGACCGCGGCGGCCGGCGCGGGCCAGCCCGACCGCCGGCTCCAGGTCCAGCAGCACCGTGAGGTCCGGGACGAGCCCGTCCGTCGCCCACCGGGACAGCCCCGCGACCTCCGCCGCGTCCAGCGTCCGGCCGGCGCCCTGGTAGGCGACCGAGCTGTCGGAGAACCTGTCGCAGACGACCAGCTGCCCGGCCGCCAACGCCGGGCGCACGACAGCGGCGACGTGGTCGGCGCGGTCCGCGGCGTACAGCAGCGCCTCGGCCCGCGGCGCGGGCGAGGCGGCCCGGTCCAGCACGAGGCCGCGGATGCGCTCGCCGAGCGGCGTGCCGCCGGGCTCCCGGGTGGCGGTGACCGCCCGGCCGCGCGACCGCGCCCAGCCGACGACACCGGTGGCCAGCGTCGACTTGCCCACGCCCTCGCCGCCCTCGAGGACGAGGAGGAAGCCGGCCGCGGACACGCCGTCACCGTAGCGACGCCGACGGACAGACCCCCGCGGACGGACCCCGCTGCGCTGCCGGCCGCGGGCGTCGTCCGGTCGTCCCGGCCCGGCACGTCTGCCAGGGTTCGACCGACGGGCCGCGACGGCGCGGCCCGCTCCCGATCAGCGGAGGCCCGCCATGACCGCCCACTTCGTCAACGACCCCGCCGCCCTCGTGCCGCAGGCCCTCGACGGCCTGGTCGCCGGCGCCGGCGAAGGCCGGCTCGCACGACTGGACGGCTACCCCGACATCAAGGTCGTGGTCCGCGCCGACTGGGCTCGGGACCGGGTGGCGGTGGTGTCCGGCGGCGGCGCCGGCCACGAACCGGCGCACGCCGGGTTCGTCGGGCCGGGCCTGCTGACCGCTGCCGTGTCGGGTGAGGTGTTCGCCTCCCCGTCCGTCGACGCGGTCCTGGCCGCGCTGCTGACGGTGACGGGCGAGGCCGGCTGCCTGCTGGTGGTGAAGAACTACACCGGGGACCGGCTGAACTTCGGGCTCGCGGCGGAGCGCGCCCGGGCGACCGGGCTGCGGGTGGAGATGGTGGTGGTCGGTGACGACATCGCGATCGCGGACACCGCGACACCGCGCGGACTGGCCGGGACGCTGTTCGTGCACAAGGTCGCCGGTGCTCTCGCCGAGAGCGGTGCTCCGCTGGACGAGGTCGCGGACGTGGCCCGCCGGGTCGCGAGTGGTGTCCGCAGTCTCGGCATCTCCGCATCGGGCGCCGAGATCCCCGGCCGGCGCAGCGAGCACCGCTTCGCCGACGGGGACGCCGAGCTGGGGCTGGGCATCCACGGCGAGCCCGGGGTCGAGACGTTTGCTCTCGGTGCCGGTGCCGAGGTCGTGCAGCGGATGGCGGCTGCGCTGGCGGACGCGGTCGCGGACGGCGACAGGGACCTGGTGCTGATGCTCAACACCCTCGGCGGCCTGGCACCGGTCGAGGCCCTCGTCGTCCTGCGCGACCTGCTGGCGACGCCGCTCGGTCGACGCGCCCGGCTGCTGGTCGGGCCCGCGGCGCTGATGACGTCGATGTCGATGCGCGGCTTCTCGGTGTCGGCGCTCGCAGCCGACGACCAGGTCGTGCAGGCGCTGCTCGCCGACGCCGCCCCGTGGACGGCCTGGCCGGGAGCCCGCGAGCTGCCCCGCCCGGCGGATGGGAACCGGGTGCCGGTGCTGCCGGTCCCGGCGCTGCGCGACACCGACGCCGTCCCCGCGTCGGTCGACCCGGCCACCCGCCGGGTGGTCACCGCCGTCGCCGATGCGCTGGTCGGCGCCCAGCAGACGCTGGACGCCCTGGATGCGAAGGTCGGCGACGGCGACACCGGGTCGACGTTCGCCGGGGCAGCGCGCCGGGTGCTCGCCGAGCTCGACGCGTTGCCGCTGGCGGACCGGCCGGCCCTGTTCGCCCGGCTGTCGGAGCTGCTCGGGTCGGCGATGGGCGGGTCCAGCGGCGTCCTGCTGTCGATCCTGTTCTCCGCGGCCGGTTCCGCGGGCCCCGGGGCGTCCGTCGCGGACGCGCTGCAGGCCGGGGCGGAGGCCGTCCAGCGCTACGGCGGCGCCGCGGAGGGCGACCGGACGATGCTCGACGCGTTCCTGCCCGCCGTCCGGGCGCTGCAGGACGGGGGAACGGGTGCCGCCGCCGATGCCGCCCGGTCCGGGGCGGACGCGACCGGGGCGATGGAGCGGGCCCGGGCCGGGCGCGCCGCCTACGTCGGCGGCGAGCACCTGCGCGGAGTCGTGGACCCGGGTGCGGAGGCGGTGGCCGTCGCTTTCGCGGCGCTGCGCTGACCGGCCGGGCCGAGTCCTTCGAGTTGACGCAGCGTGAGAGGGTGATTACTGCCTGCATCGGGTCAGGCTCGCCAACGCCCCCACCCGATGCCGCTCAGAGGAGACGTTGTGACCCGCGCCCCGTACGACATCGCGTCCCGGCCGACCGGCGCCGCCGCGCCGGCCCCGACCGGCCCGGGCCGCCGGTGACCACGACGGCGGGCGAGCGGCGCGCCGAGGTGCTCGAGCTGCTCACCGTCGGCGACCCCGCGGCGTCGCTGGTCGAGCGGATCTGCGCGGTCAGCGTCGAACTGCTGGACGTGACCGGGGCGGGCATGTGCGTGGTCGGCGGACGCCAGCACCAGATCATCGTCCACGGGACCGACCCGCTCGCGGAGGAGCTGGAGGACCTGCAGCTCACCCTCGGGCAGGGTCCCTGCATCAGCGCGGTGCGGACCGGTACCCCGGTGTCGGTGGCCGACCTCGGAACCTCTCCCCCGTCGGAGTGGCCGGAGTTCGCCGACAGGGCCCTCGCCCGCGGGGTGCACGCACTGTTCGCCTTCCCGCTGCACGCCGGCACCGTGCAGTTCGGCGCCCTGGACCTGTACCGGGCGGAACCCGGCCCCCTGGACGAGCAGCAGACCGCGGACGCGTTCGTGCTGACGGACATCGCCAACCGGGCGATGCTCGCCCAGCA
>CAXTBU010000006.1:1528-18937 GCA_964242885.1 uncultured Actinomycetales bacterium | reverse complement strand
CCGCGGACGCGTTCGTGCTGACGGACATCGCCAACCGGGCGATGCTCGCCCAGCAGGACAAGGTCCACCTCGACGGCAGTGTCAGCGCACTCCGGTGGCTGGTCGGCGAGGACCGGTTCGTGGCGGGGCGCGGCCAGGCGGTGGACCTCGGGATCACGGTGGCGCAGGCCCTCGACCCCGCCCTGGCGGCGGGCGACGATCCGCTCGGCGCGCGTTCCGGCGACGGCGGGGGCGGCGATGTGCGCCCCTGAGATGACGTCCGAGGACGGATCGACCGGCGACTGCTCGGCGAGCACCCCCGCGCCGGCACCGGGTCCAGCCGGCCCGGCGCACGCCCAGCGGGTGCTGGTCGTCGACGACGACCCGGCTGTACGGCTGGTCCTGGCCCGGGCACTCGCCCGCTGCGGCTACGAGGTCTTCGTCGCCGCCAGCGGCGCAGATGCGCTCGCCCAGCTGCACCGCGACCCCTCCGTGGCCGCCGTCCTGTCCGAGCTGGCGATGCCGACGGTCCGGATCGGCGCCGAGTTCGCGGCCGAGCTGCACGTGCGCCACCCCGGCCTGCCGATCCTGTTCGTGACGGCCACCGTTCCCGCCGGCGACCTGCTCGCCGAACCCGGCATCGGGGTCGTCGCCAAACCGGCGGGCGTGACCGAGCTGCGCGACGCACTCGCCACGTTGATCAGCGACTCAGCGGAGCGCCCACAACCGGGGTGAGCACCCGCGACCGGGAAGCACCCGTCGCTGCGGGGAGCACCGCTCAGCGACCGCGCCGCTGAGCCCGGTGCCAGGCGGACCGCGAGACGGCCGCGGCCATCGTCAGTCGGGAGACCGGGGCGGAGATCAGTCGGTGCAGGACGATCCCCCGTGATCCGGGTCGGGGCGGCGGGCGGCGACGGAGCTGGTGGGCGACCACCCCGCCAGCACAGCACCCCGTGCCGAACGGCAGGTGAGGGACAGGCGAACAGTGCTCTGCCGGCGGATGTCGATCTGGTCGCGTTCCCGCGGGCGGGCCTAGGCCGGCGGGGCCAGGCACGCGTCGATGGCCTCGAGCTCGGACTCGCCGAGGTCGAGATGCCCGCTCGCCGCCACGTTGGCCTCCAGCTGCGCCACACTGCTCGCCCCGATCAGCGCGGAGGTCACCCGCCCGCGGCGCAGGACCCAGGCGAGCGCGAGCTGGGCGAGGGTCTGCCCGCGGTCGGCCGCGATCCGGGCGAGACCGCGGACCTTGGCGACCGTCGCCTCGTCGACGTCGCCGGTGCTCAGGAAAGGACTCGGGCCGCTGGCCCGGGAGCCTTCGGGCACACCATCGAGGTAGCGGTCGGTCAGCAGTCCCTGGGCGAGCGGCGAGAAGGCGATGGAGCCGACCCCGAGGTCGTCCAGGGTGTCGAGCAGCCCGCCCTCCGCGGCACGGTCGAGCATCGAGTACCGGAACTGGTGGATCGCCACCGGGGTCCCGAGCGCGGCGAGCAGCTCGACGGCAACCCGCGTCTGCTCCGGTGAGTAGTTCGAGATCCCGACGTAGAGAGCCTTGCCCTGCTGCACGGCCGAGTGCAGTGCTCCCACCGTCTCCTCGATCGGCGTCGACGGGTCCGGGCGGTGGGAGTAGAAGACGTCGACGGTGTCCAGGCGCATCCGGCGCAGGCTCTGCTCGAGGCTGGCCAGCAGGTACTTGCGCGAGCCGCCGTCGCCGTACGGGCCGGGCCACATGTCGTACCCGGCCTTCGTCGACACGATCAGTTCGTCCCGGTGGGGTCGCAGGTCGCGGTCGAAGACCTCGCCGAAGTTCGTCTCCGCGGCACCGGGGGGCGGGCCGTAGTTGTTGGCCAGGTCGATGTGGGTGACGCCGAGGTCGAACGCCCGGCGGAGCACCGCTCGCTGTCGGTCCAGCGGGGCGCCGTCGCCGAAGTTGTGCCAGAGGCCGAGCGAGACCGGCGGCAGGGTGAGCCCGGTGCGCCCGGAGCGCCGGTAGGGAGTCGACTCGTAGCGGTTCTCAGCGGCGACGTACACGGGAGTCCTCTCGGCGGTCGTTCAGGCGGGCGGTGCCAGCTTGGCGACCAGCGCGTACGCGGCGTCCTCGACCGTCGCGCGGTCGTAGGTCAGGGCGAACTCGAAGGTCCGGTCCGCCTCGGCCCCGTGCTCACCGAGGTCGCGGGCGAGCAGGGCCACCGCGAAGTGCGGGTCCAGCACCACCAGGTCCCACTCGTCGGCCACCGGGTCGTCCGACTGCAGGTCGCCGCCACGGATCCCGGGCAGTGGCTCGGACGACAGGCCGCGCCCGAGGACACAGACGAAGCCGACCTGCTCCGCGATTCGTCTGTACCGCTCGGCGGTCGCCGGGGTGAAGTGGTCGGCCACCTGGAAGGTCGCGGCGACGATGCCGGCCGCGCCCAGGCGCGCCGCCTCTCGCTCCAGGTACCTGCTCACCTCGACCAGCAGGGACTTCGGAGCCCGACGCAGCGCGACCCCGGCTCCCAGGCAGCTGAACGGGGTGGCGGCCGCCCGCGCCCGCCGAGGCCGCGGGGGCAGCCGCAGCTGAGCACCGGCCGGGCCGGTGAGCAGGTCCGGGACGGGTCGGCCGAACAGGAACCCCTGGCCGACCCGGGCACCCAGGGCGCGGGCGAGCGTCAGGTGCTGGTCGTTCTCGATCCCTTCGGCGAGGATCACCGCTCCGCTGCGCTCGGCGTAGGCGTTGACCGCGTTCATGATCGAGGCGACCTGCGCGTCCGGTCGTTGCTGGACCAGTCGCAGGTCGAGCTTGACGACGTCCGGCCGCAGCAGGGACATGAACGCCAGCGACAGGGGATCGGCGCCGACGTCGTCCAGCGCGACCCCGACGCCGAGCTCGCGGATCCGCTCGACGTTGCGCAGCAGCTCCGCCGGCTGCGCGCCGAGCGCCCGTTCCGTCAGCTCCACGACGACGTGCAGCCCGCTGGGCAGCCGGCTCGCCGCTGCGGCCAGCGCCGCGATCGGCTCGGCGTCCAACGCAGCCGGCTCCAGGTTGATGAACAGGGTCAGCGGCGCGCTCATGCCCTCGGCCACCGCTCCGTCGAACGCGGCCTGCCGGCAGGCACGGTCCAGTTCGGCCACGAGACCGTCGGCCCGCGCCGTCGCGAACAGCTCCTCCGGCTGGGCCAGCCGGCCCGCCGGTCCCCGGACCAGCGCCTCGTACCCGACGACGCCGCCGGTCGACAGGTCGACGATCGGCTGGAACGCGCTGGTGAGGCCTCCGCCGCGCAGGATGTCGACCAGGGACACCGGGTCGCACGTCGTCGTCATCGGACACCGACCGGTGTGGAACCCGGTCCCGCGATGGCGCGCACGGAGCCGGCGGGCGGGACCGGCCGGCGCCCGGGTACCGCTGCTTGCGTGGACACCCGTTGCGTGGACACCCGGCGACCGTAGTCAGGAAGTGGCCGGTCGCACGAGCGCGCGTCGCCGGCGGCACCACGACCCGGCAGGACTGCGACCCGGTGCCCGGCGGGACGGCGCGCAGCACCCGCAGCGGCGTCGGCTGCCCGCGGTAGGCCGCAGGGCCCTGCCCGCGGCAGCACGCCGGCGACCACGACCCGGCGCGGCGGCGACGGGCACGGCGCCCTGCCGTCGCCCGGGCCCGCTGGGTCCAGGCGATCAGACGCTCCCTGGGGAGCCTGCGCGGCTCGGCGACGGGCGGTCAATCGAAGTAGGCGGCTACTGCGCATCGGGGTCACTGTCACGGCGGTCCGCAGCGACGGCCAGCAAGTGACCGGTGTCGACACCTCAGCAGGCTTCCTGCCGCGTTTGTCGCCGGACGCTGCCTGTCGACAGCGTCGCTCACTCAGTCCGTGGCCGAAGTCGTTCGCTACGGGACGACGACTTGCGCCGAACCTCAGCGCAGCTGGTGAGGAGACCGGGGTCGAGCCCCCCATGGGGCTGAAGATGTCCGGCCCGTGAAAGCTGAGCCAACAACGGTGGTCCGCCCAACCCACTCGGATCCCTCTGCTAACTTCGGGCTACCCAAGCGGGAGGATTCTGAAGATGAAGCGTCGCTTGGCGGCCTGTCTGACGATCGCCGCATTCGGTCTGGGAGCGTCGCCGTTGTCCGCGCACGCCGGCCAGCCACCGAAAGCCCGGACCGACTCCGCGGAAGGATCGCCGACCGCGTCCGCCTCGACGGCTTGGCTCAAGTTGTCCCACCCCATCGCTTCTGACGTCGTCACCTCGTCTACTTCGGGTCCCGTTCCTGCGAGCGGGGTCACGGGAGTTCGCTTTGAACAGCCCGGCCTCGTGGGTGAGGTGTTCGCCAGCCCCACGTCGACGCTCGCTGCGAATCTCATTGATGCTGCTGCGCGGGCGAGGCACACGTACGGCGTCCCGCTCGCGGTCACTGCTGTCGAGATCAAGACGGACCCGAACAATCCGGGGCAGGCCCGCACCGTTCTTGAGCAACTCGACGCGAAGAAGCGCCTGGATGCGCCACCCATGAGTCGGACCAAGCTGGCGGCGATACAGCGGACCTCGGCGGCGGGAGCTCCAACGACCACACGGGGCGACGCGGTCCGGACGCGGACGCCTACAGCGGCTGCCGCGCCTGCCCTGTCCCCGTTCTGGACACCGCACACCGCGTCCAGTAGCACCCAGAACAGACTGGACGCGTCAGGACGGCCAAGCGCAGCTGCGGGGGTGCTTCTGACCCAGACATACAACTGGTTCACGGGTCCGTCGCCGTACAACCGGACCGTGGACAAGGGCAGCCACGACCCCGAACGGTTTGATCAGGACTGGGGGATCGAACTGGACTACAACCTCTGGAACGACTCGATCCCGGCCGGGAGACTGGATAAACACCCGAACTGCCCCTGGGGAACGGACGACAACTTCTGGGCAGCACGCGGAACCGCGACCGGCGAGATCCGCAGCTGGCACGTCGCTCTGATGGCTGACACCACGTCTTCGGCTGAACACTGGGGCGCGTACTTCGACGGAAACGATTTCACCGACCCATGCAACCGACTCGGCGTCTCCATCGGTATCGGCTACCCAAAGAACCTCAACGACGGAGTCGACCTGAAGTTCTATCAAAATCAGTTGACCCTGGTCGTCACCATGTTGACGGACAAGGGTACCCAGACGCGATCGGTCCAATCCGCGAACTTCCAGGCCGTCCACAACGACTGCTACGTTCTCATCCCCCCTGCAACCAAGGTCGCTACCAAGCCGACCAGTGACTGCATGGGGCTATCCGGCAGCACGGGGTCCTCACCCTACGCGTTCCAAGGCGGTGACCCGTACAAGACTTGGGCCGGAAAGTCACTGGGCTTCACGGCACCCGGGGTCTTGTATTGGGAGTCGGGATACTTCGGGGCGCGCAATGGCTACCCGTTCGACTGAACCGACTGAACCGCGAAGACGGTGGGTCACCGTTGTCCTGGCCCTGTCCGGAATCGCCGCCGTCGTCGTCGGCTGCTTGGCGCTGCTCGTCTGCATGGCCCTGGGCGGGGCCACGGCCGACGGGGCCGTCACAAGTTGCGGGAACAAGGAACTGATGAGCCAGGGGTCAGCGACCTTCGGGCTCTTCCCCTTCGGCGTCGTGTGCCACCCCTCGGATGGTCCCCCCGTGCAGTGGGCGGGCTTCCCCGACGCTTGGATCCTGTCGGGGGTCTTCGTACTCGGCCTCGCCGTCACGGTCACCGGGATGGTCCTGGTCGTGCTCGCCATCGTCGGACGTGACCGCACCAGGAACCTGCACTTGGGGCCCGGCGGCTCCGTGTCCTGGCCGCCTCGATGACTCGGCACCGCTGGCCGTACTGTCGTCTTCTCTGCAGTTGTAGCCGCCACGGTTTCTTGGCTCAGCTCTTCTGGTATTTGTCCGCCTTGCTTGTCGCAGCCTCGCGTGGGCGGTGGATGCCCGCGCGCAGCGAGCTGGCCCGGGGTGAGCTCGTCGGCAGCAATCGGCCCGGGGCGAGTGAAGTCCACCGCGCGGCCGTGCTCCTCGACGCCTAGCTGGCCGGCGGCCCAGCGGGGATCCAGGGCGAGCAGGCCCGGGTCCGGGTCCACCACCGGCCGCGGCACGGGCCGTGGCTCCACGAGCACGTACACGGCGGCCTCGTTGCTCGGCTCGCCCTCCCCGCCCGCCCCAGGGGACACCGACGAGCTGGCTGCGGGGCCGGACAGGGCCGTCGGGCGGGTCAGCGACCCGACCCGGCCGGTGCCGACGACCCCGAGCAGGTCCCGGGACCGCAGCCACGCCAGGAATCGGGCCACCTGGACCGGGACACACACCCCCGGTCGGCGAGCAGTCCCCAGCCGGTGCGGACGGTGGCGGTGGCCCAGTCGGTGTGCCGGGCCAGGGTCGCGGCCAGGCAGACCCTGCGTTCCGCGGCGTCGACGCGGAAGTCCATGAGTGCGGCCTCGCGGACCGCGGCCAGCCAGTGTGGCAGGTCGACTGCCAGGTCAGGCGCCAGCCGCCTCGGCCGGTCCGAACCCGACGAGGCCGGCCATCAGCGCGACGGTGTGGTCGAAGAACGCCCCGTCGTCGGTGAACCCGTCCGCGAGGTGGCCGAACAGCTCCAGGCTGACCGCGCCGATCACCTGGGTCCACGCGGTCACGGCGCGGGCGAGCACGTCGGGCGCCACGCCGGGCACGGCCAGCGTGGTCGCGATCCGCTCCGCGTCCCCGGCCAACGGCGAGGGCAGCGCCGGGCCGGGCGGTGACCTGAGCACGCCGGCCCGGGCCGCGTCCCGCACGACACCGAGCAGCGCCACGTACACGCGGGTCGCGGGGGCGACGGTGTCCGGCGGCGCCCGGTACCCCGGCACCGGCGAGCCGTAGAGCAGGGCGAACTCGGACGGACGGGCGACCGCCCAGCTCCGGACCGCCCGGCAGCCGGCCCGCCAGCGGCCGGCCAGCTCAGGCGCGGCCGGCGCCCCAGCGCCGGCGGGACGGGCGGCCACCGCCCGCTCCACCGCGTCGCCGAGCGCGTCGTAGGCCTCGATGATCAACGCGGTCAGCAGCTCGTCCCGGCTGGGGAAGTACCGGTAGAGCGCCGACGGGACCATCCCCAGCTCCCGGGCGACCGCCCGCAGCGACAGCCGGTCCGCCCCCTCGACCGCGAGCTGTCGACGTGCCGCGTCCTTGATCTCCAGCGTCAGCTCGGCGCGGGCCCGGTCGCGGGCGGTCCGTCCGGCAGCCATCCCGCGATGGTGTCACGACCGTGACCAGGAGTCCGGGACGAAAACGGTGTTCTTGACACGGGGATGCCACGGCAGAACACTGGCCTGAGTCGAGAACATCGTTCACTGAGGAGGAGCCGTGGCAACAGGTCTGCTGTACCGGGGTCCGGCGCTGGACGTGCTGCACGAGGACTACGCCAAGCGGGGTCGGGTCGACGAGCTGGCACCCGTCGCGGCCGCGCGCTCGATCCGCGTCGAGGCGCCGCCGGACCGGGTGTGGCGGGTCCTCGCCGCGGTCGCCGCGTGGCCGTCCGTCGACCCGGCGATCACCCGGGTGGAGCTGCCCGGCGGCGTCGCGGTGGACGCGCCCTTCACCTGGTCGAACGGACGTTCGCGGATCCGGTCCCGCTTCGCCGTCGTCGACCCGGGCCGGGAACTGACCTGGACCGGCGTGTCCGGCGGAGCCCGCGCGGTGCACCGTCACGTGCTGCGTCCGGGAACGGGCGGCGCGACCGAGCTGGCGAGCACCGAGTCGATGGCCGGACCGCTGCTGACCCTGCTGTACGGCAGCGCCGAGCTGGACCAGGGCATGCTCGCGTGGCTGGAGGCGGTGAAGTCCGCGGCGGAGGGCGGCACGGAGCCGACGGCGGAACAACGGTGAGCAGCGCTCTGCTGGGCGCGGCGATGGCGCTGGCGTTCGCCCTCGAACTCTGCGCTCTGGCCGCCTTCGGCTGGTGGGGTTGGCACGCCGGCGACGGGACGGCGACGCCTGCCCTGCTGGGGATCGGCATGCCCGTGACCGGAGCGGTGCTCTGGGGTCTGCTGGCCGCACCGCGAGCGCCGCTCGCGACGCCTGTCCTCGCCGGAGCGACCCGGGTGGCCTTCTACGCCGCGGCGGCCCTGGCCCTGCACGCGACGGGCCATCCCCGGCTCGCGGTGTCCTTTCTGACGCTGGTCCTCCTCGACGCCGCGGTGGTCTCCCTGGTTCCGGCGACAGGTGGCTCGACTGCGCGGTCGGGTCGAACGGCGGCGCCGTCCGGGCGCGAGTCGGTGGCCGGGCGGCTGCTGGCCCCGCGGTACGGCAGCGCCGAGCTGGACCGGGGCATGCTCGCGTGGCTGGACGCAGTGCGGGCCGCGGCGGAACGCCCTGACCACCGCCGCGGGCTGAACGCCGCTGGTGGGGAGGACGGAACGCGCGAGGTTGGTTAGGATCACCGGACCGGGCCTGGACCGCGCCTCCACGATGACCACACCCGCCGCCGGCGGTTGCGGGGCGGGAGTGTCCATGGCCAGCGGAGTGGACCTGAGACCGGTCCGGAGCATCCTGGCTGTCGCGACGGTCACCACGAGGTCACTGGACGCCGCCTGCCGGGCCGCGGCCGCGGCGCTCGGAGTGACCGGGATCGGGGTGACGGTCGCTCTCCCCGGCACCCTCCGTGCCGTGGTGGCGTCGAGCTGCCAGGTCGCCCGACTGCTCGAGGAGGCGCAGCTGACCGTCGCCGAGGGCCCGTGCACGGTCGCCACCGCGACCGGGCAGCCGGTGACGGTGGCGGACCTCAGCGATGCGGCCGAGACCCGGTGGCCGATGCTGGTCCGGTACCTCACCGACTTCCCCGTCCGTGCCGTGGTCGCGTTGCCGTTGATCCCGATCGGCGTCTTGCGCGGCGGGCGGGCCCTCGGCTCGATGGACTGTGTCAGCGCGCGTCCACACGGGCTCGACGACGTCGACGTCCCCGCGCTCGGGGCGGTGGCCGGGTTGATCGCGGACGCGGTCCTCCGGCTGCGCACGGTCGGCACGGACACGACTGACCCCTTCCGTGGGTCCTGGGACCAGCTCCACCAGGCGACCGGCATGGTGATGAACGCACTCGGTCTGACCGCGCTCGATGCCCTGGACACCCTGCGGGCCCGGGCTGTGACGCACGGCGAACTGCTCGGCGAGCTCGCCGCCGACGTGCTGACCGGCCGGGAAGCCGCCGACCTCCCCGACGACTGACCTCCGACGACTGACCTCCGACGACTGACCTCCGACGACGGGACCCACCCGCTCCGGCCGGCGACGGCGAACTCGGACCAGCGGGGTTCAGCTGCCCGCGACGGCCGACCGCCACGCCCGGACGGCGACGACACGCCGCTCCGGCACCGTCAAGACCACCACGTTGTCCACCCACTGCTCCACCGAGCCGACACCCGCGGGCAGCCGGCGCACGTCCGGGTCGGTCACCGAGTCGAGCAGGAGCTCCGCGACGTCGGCCACCATCCGGAACGGCCGGTCGAAGAACGGCTGGAGGACCCGCTCACCGGTCGGTAGGCCGGCGGCGCGCTGGAGTCCGTGCAGCACGGCGAGTGCGTCGTCCAGCGCCGACTCCCGCTCCTGCCAGGTCGGCGCGGCGAGGGCGGCCGCGAGCGCGGGAGCCGCAGCGCCGGCCGACGGCAACGTCGCGAACAGGACGCCGAGCCACTTCGGGTACGGCGGCCACCGCCGCTCCAGCAGGAAGCCCAGGTGCATCGCGATCGCCGCGAGCCGCGCGGCGAGCACGCGGGAGCCGAGGTCGTCGCCGCGGCTGCCGGTGCGCCCGACGAACGGCAGCTCCTGGCCGATCCGTGCCCAGTCCGCCGCCACGACGTGCCGCCACACGTCGTCGGGGTACCAGGCCAGCCGGCGGCGGATGTCGGTGAGATCGCCGACCGGGTCGGCGAACACCGGTCCCGCGGTGACCTCCAGCACGGACTGCCCGGTGACCGACAGCCAGTCCGCCGGCGTCCAGGGCCGGTCCACCTCGACGCCGAGCCGCGACGCCGCGAAGTCCGCCGGCATGGCCACGTCGACTCGGGATCCGACGACCGGGTCCCAGGTGGTGGCGAACCGGGTCGAGCGGCCCCGGAAGGACGCCGGCAGGACGCGTTCCAGGTGATCGGCGACGTCCTCGACGGCCGTCCGGTCGACGAGCACCGTCAGCCGCAGGCCCCAGTCGTGGTCGCGGGACATCGCGTCGTCCAGCCCGAGCACATCCGATCCACTGCCGAGCCGGGCAGCGGCGTAGGGCAGCCCCGGCCACCGCGCCGCGAGCAGGGGCGCGACGACCTCCTCGAGGTATCTGCGCGCCAGCTCTGCTCCGCCCGTGTCCACGCCGACGATCGTGCCGGTCCCGCGGCGGGGTCATCCGGAGTCGAGCAGCTGCCGTTCTACAGCGGCGGGCAGACCGTGGGTGTCCCGGTCAGCCCGCTGTGGCGGGGCACCCTCGCTGCGCAGCCACGCCCAGGTGTCCAGGACGGTCTCGCTCACCGGGCGGCACCGCAGACCCGTCGCCGACGCCAGCGCGGTGTCCGATTCCAGGAAGCCGGCGAACTCACCTGATTCCGGGACCCAGCACGGCAGCTGGGTCCACGGCTGCGCGCCTGCTGCGGCGAGCTCCGTCTCCCCGACCCACACCAGCTCGACCTCCGCGCCAGTCGCAGTTGCGCACGCCGACAGCAGCTCCGCGGTCGTGGCGTGCCCCGACGGCCCGATCACGTCGACCGCCCCGGTGACATCGGAGGCGAGCGCGGACAGCAACCACGCGGCGAGGTCACGGACGTCGACGTACTGCAGCGGCCGGTCCGGTCGTCCGGGCGCCACCACCCGGCCGCCCTGGGCGATCCGGGCCAGCCACCACGGAAGCCGACCGATGTCCTCGTGCGGACCCAGGATCAACCCGGCCCGCGCGAGCAGGGCATCGGGGAACGACTGCAGCACGGCGAGCTCCGCGCCGCGCTTCAGCGCGCCGTACTCACCACTGTCCGCATCCGGGTCACCGTCGACCACCGCCGAGGACTCGTCCACGTGCGTCCCCCACACGTACACCGAACCGCTGGACACGTACCCGAACCGCTCCACCCGGCCCGCGAGCAGCCGCACCGCATCGCGGACGACGCGCGGCGCGCCCGACCAGGTGTCGACCACCACGTCCCAGCTGCCGCCGCTCAGGGCCGCTTCCAGCTCGGCCGGCACCGTCCGGTCGGCGCGCACCGGGGTGACCTCGCCGGGCAGACGGCCGGTGTGCCCGCGGTGCAGCGCTGTCACGTCCCAGCCGCGTCCGAGGGCGTCGGCCACCACCGCCCGACCGACGAACCGCGTCCCACCGAGCACCAGCAGCCGCATCACCCGCATGCTGCCCGACGCCGGCCACCGCGCGGGACGTGGCTACCGGACGTGGCTACCGGACGTCGATGGCGGCGAGGACGGCCGCGGCGATGCTGTCGGCACTCGCGCTGTCGGAGTCGAAGGTCTGGTCCGCCGGGATCCCCGGCAGCAGGGCGCGGAAGCGCTGGTGGCGCTCGACGTGGAAGGCGGGGTCGCGGGAAAGGCCCCGGGTCGGGTCGGCGGCCGCCCGCTCGAAGGTCACCGACACCGGCGCGTCGACCACCACCCAGTGCACCACCTGGCCCGCCGGCAGCGGGTCGAGGAACGCTGCCTGCTCGTCCACCGAGTAGATCGGCCCGACCGCGACCACGACGTCGACGGCTGACCGCAGCCACTCCGCCACGAGCACCCCGTGGGCCCGGTGCGCCGCGGACCACAGCCCGACCGCGGCAGCGCCGCGACCGCTGACCATCGCGGCCACGTCGTCGACGTCGGCGACCACCACCGTCCGACCGGACGCGCTGACCCGGTCCGCCAGCGCTGACGCGACGGTGTTCTTCCCGGCCGCGATCGGGCCGGTGATCATCACCAGGCGGGTCACGCGTTCAGGGTCCCAGCGGCCGGCGGCGGGCGGGGCGTCGACTGGTTCGTCCGCGCCGTCGGCCCGCTCGCCTGATCTTCGACGCGCAGTCACGGCCTGTTCACCCGCGGCGGCCACCGTACGGCCATGACTGATGCCCCGTCCCGACGAACCGTCCTGCACGCCGGTGTCGCCGGCGTCGCCCTGACCCTCGCGCCGGTGGACCTGTCCGCGGCCGCCGCGGCGCCCCGCCCGGGGACCACCGTCACCCGGACCATCACCGGTCACCTGGACCCGGGGGCGGCCGACTGGGTGTACCTGCCGGTGCAGGTGCCCAGCGGCCTGAACCGCGTCGCCGTGTCCTACACCTACAGCAGGCCGACCGTCGAGCCCGGCCAGCTCACCAACTCCCTCGACATCGGGGCGTTCGACGAGCGGGGCACCGCTCTCGGCGGAGCAGGTTTCCGCGGGTGGTCCGGCGGGTTCCGCACCGGGTTCGAGATCGGTCCCGACTCCGCGACGCCCGGCTACCTGCCCGGCCCGATCAACCCCGGCACCTGGTCCGTCGTCCTCGGGCCGTACCAGGTGAGCCCGGTCGGCCTGGACTACTCGGTGACGGTCACCGGCACGTTCGGGCCCTCCCCGGCGCCGTTCCGCCCGGCCTACCCGCCGCAGGCCGTGCCCGGGACCGGCCGCCGCTGGTACCGCGGCGACAGCCACCTGCACACCGTCCACTCCGACGGGCGACGGCTGCCCGAGGAGGTCGCCGCCGGCGCCCGCGCCGCCGGCCTGGACTTCTTCGTGACGACCGAGCACAACACCCCGTCCGCACACGCGGTCTACGGCCCGCTCGCCGGGCCCGACCTGCTGATCATCACCGGCGAGGAGGTCACCACCCGCAACGGGCACGTGCTGGCTCTCGGCGTGCCGCCGGGCCGGTTCGTGGACTGGCGCTACCGCGCGGTCGACGAGGTCTTCGGCGTGGTCGCCGCCCGGATCCGCGACGCCGGCGGCATCGTCGTGCCCGCCCACCCCTACTGCCCCTACGTCGGGTGCCGCTGGAAGTTCGGCTACGCCGACGTCGACGGGGTCGAGGTGTGGAACGGCATCTGGACGATCGACGACGACGCCGCAGTCGAGACCTGGGACGGCCTGCTCGTGACCTCCGGGCAGGGCGGCCTGGCGGCGATCGGCAACAGTGACGCGCACAGCGAGCCGCAGGTGATCGGGTCCCCGCAGACCGTCGTGCTCGCCGACTCCCTGTCCACGAAGGCGATCCTGGCCGCGATGGCCGCCGGCCGGTCCTACCTGGCCGAGTCCGCGGCCGTCGAGCTGGAGCTCACCGCGTCCGCCGGCAACCTGACCGCCGGCCTGGGCGACCGCCTCGCCGTCGACCCGGCGACGCCGGTGACCGTCACGTTCACGGTCAGCGGCGTGCCCGACGGCGTCCTGCGGCTGATCACCGACGAGGGCCAGCTGGTCCAGTCCACGCTGCCGGCCGGCGGCACCGGGACGCTGAGCCTGGTGACCACGGCCCGGCTGTCCGCGTACGTCCGCGCCGAGGTCCGGCGCCCCCGCGCGGACGGCCTCCCGGGCAGCGGCACGGCGATGGGCACGACGCCGCAGCTGGGCCCGATGGCCGGGATGACCAACCCGATCTGGCTGGGCCGCGCGCGCTGACACCCGCCGGTCCCGGTTCCCCGCCGCGGGGGACCGGGACCGGTCTCAGTCGGCGAAGCCGGGCAGCCACCGCCGCAGCTCCGGCGCGACCGGCACCGTCGCGCGCAGCAGGCACAGCACGCCGACCACCCCGAGCCACACCCGCTGGGTGAACAGCTGCTCCGGCGGCAGGGTCAGCTGCAGCGCCACGGCGAAGTCAGGGTTGCGGGGGTCGCCGAGCTTGCCGAACTGCCCCTGCAGCCAGCCGGGTGAGTAGCTGAACACCTCGTGCCCCGCCGGAACCGTGAACGGCGCCAGGATGCCGGTGAGCCGGGCGACGTCCGGCTCGACGCCGGGCCGGACGAAGCCGCCGTCGAGCAACCGCTGCCGGACCAGCGCCGGGTCGTCCCCGAGCAGTGCCCGGATCAGCCCGCCGAAGGCCGGCGGCATCCCGCCAGGTGCCGAGAGCACTGATCCGAAGTCCAGGACACCGAGCCGGCCGTCGGGCAGGACGCGGAAGTTCCCGGGGTGGGGGTCGGTGTGCATCAGGCCGGTGCGTGCGGCGGCCGACAGCTGGAACCGCTGGTAGTACTCGCCGATCCGATCGCGGTCGGCCTGCGGCGCCGTCGCCGACCAGGGCCCGAGCGGCTCCCCGGCCAGCCAGGTGGTGACCAGCACCCCGCCCGCGCGCTCGACCACCTCGGGCACCGCGACCTCGGGGTCGCCCGCGTAGGCGGTGGCGAAGCGGCGCTGCGCGGCGGCCTCGCGGGCGTAGTCGAGCTCGTCGACCAGCCGGGTACGCATCTCCCCGGCCAGCGGCGGGAGCGCTGCTCCCGGCGCCACCACCGCGGCGGCCCGGGTGGCCAGGGACACCACGGCCAGGTCCGCGGCCAGGGCCGCCGCGACGCCCGGGTACTGCAGCTTGACGGCGACGTCCCGGCCGTCGTACCAGCGCCCCCGGTGCACCTGCCCGATCGAGGCGGCGGCGGTCGCGGTCCGGTCCAGCTCGGGCAGCCAGCGCTGCCAGTCCGCGCCGAGCCCCGCGACGAGGACGGGCTCGACGTCGGCGAACGGCAGCCCGCCGGTGTCCCCGGTCAACCCGTGCAGGGCGGTGGCCCAGGTGGCCTCGGGGTCGGCGGGGAACAGCGCCTCGACGGTGGCCAGCAGCTGCCCGGCCTTGAGGGCGCCGCCCTTGAGCCCACCGAGGACGCGGCGGGTGCGGGCGGCGTTGCGGGCGCGCGCCTGCGCGGCCACCCGGTCCGGGTCGGCACCGGCGAGCACCCGCAGCCGTCCTCCGGCCGCGGTGCCGACCGCCGCGACAGGCAGCACCGCGAGCCTGGCCGGCCGGGACAGCCGGGCCAGGCTGGTGGCCAGCCGGGTGGCGAGCGCGGACACCGAGGTCGTCAGGGGGCTCACCCGTCCAGTGTTCCCGGTCCCGGATCCCCCGCAGGAGCAGCCGGTCAGCCCAGGACGTCCGCGGCCGCGCCTGCCAGCAGGACGACGTTCAGCCCGACGATCGCGGCGGCCAGCACCAGTCCCACGACCGTCGTCGCCCGGGCGTTGACGTACCGGCCCATCACCTCGCGCTTCGCGGTCAGCACCACCAGCGGGATCACCGCGAACGGGATGCCGAAGCTGAGCACCACCTGGGACCCGATCAGGGCCGACGTGGCGTCGACGCCGACGAGCAGCAGCGCCAGCGCCGGGATCAGGGTGAGCACCCGCCGGGTCAGCAGCGGGATGCGCCGGTGCAGCAGCCCGCCCATGATCGTCGCGCCCGCGTAGCCGCCGACGGCGGTCGAGGCGAGGCCGGACGCCAGCAGGCCGAGGGCGAACAGCAGGCCGACGCCGCCGCCGAGCCGGTCCGACAGCCCCTGGTGGATCGCGGGGACCGATGCGGCGTCGGTGCCGCGGAGCACGTGTGCGGAGACCAGCAGCATCGCCATGTTGACCGAGCCGGCGACGACCATCGCCAGCACCACGTCCAGCCGGGTGGCCTTGAGCAGCCGGCTGGTCCGGGCGCCGGCCCCGCCGGTGGTGCCCGGCAGGTGGCGGTCGCGGGCCGCGGCCCCGTGCAGGTACAGCGCGTGCGGCATCACGGTGGCGCCGATCATCGACACCGCCAGCAGCACCGAGTCCGGCCCGTCGAAGCCGGGGACGAGGCCGCGCACCGCCCCGGACAGCGGCGGCGGGTCGACGAACAGCCCGACCATGAACCCCACCGTGATGACGGCGAGCAGGCCGAGGACGACGAACTCGAACCACCGCTGGCCGCGCCGGTCCGACCCCACCAGCAGCGCGGTGGACACCACCCCGGTGACGATCGCGCCGACGGTCAGCGGGAGGTCGAACAGGATCGCCAGGGCCAGCGCCCCGCCGACGACCTCGGCGAGGTCGGTGGCGACCGCGGCGGCCTCCGCCTGGGCCCAGTAGAGGAGTCGCCCGGTCCGGTTGCGCGCCAGCCGGGTGCCGAGCACCTCCGGCAGCGCCTGGCCGGTGACGATCCCGAGCTTGGCCGACAGGTACTGCAGCAGCCCGGCTGCGATGTTCGCCGCGACCAGGACCCACACCAGCAGGTAGCCGAACTGGGCGCCGGCGGAGAAGTTGCTGGCGACGTTGCCGGGGTCGACGTAGGCGATCGCGGCCACGAAGGCCGGGCCGACCAGGCCGAGGCCGCCGGCGACCCGGCGCCCGCGGACGCCGGCGCCGCGCACGGCGTCGCCGGCGAGCCGTTGCAGCACTGCTGTCCCCGCTCCCGGACCGGCCGACCGGACGACGGGGCGACGGTGCACCCATCTGCAGGTTTCGGCACGACGAACTCGTGGTCTGGACGATACTCCGGGAATGCCCTCCGCACCCGAGCGTCCCGCGTCGGCGGCAGCGGAGGACTACCTCAAGGCCGTCTGGTCGCTGCAGCAGGACGGCGGGGCCGTCACCACGACAGCGCTGGCCGAACGCCTCGGCGTGATCCCCAGCTCGGTGTCCGGGATGGTGCGCAAGCTCGCCGAGTCGGGGCTGGTCTCGCACGACCCGTACCGCAGCGTCGGGCTGACCGACGCCGGCCGCCGCGTCGCGGTCGACGTGGTCCGCCGCCACCGGCTGCTGGAGCTGTTCCTGACCCGGGAGCTCGAGCTGCCGTGGGACGAGGTGCACGCCGAGGCTGAGGTGCTCGAGCACGCACTGTCGCCCCGGCTGGTCGAGCGGATCTCGGCCAAGCTCGGCCACCCCACGCGGGACCCGCACGGTGACCCGATCCCCGCCGCCGACGGCTCGGTCGCCGACGACGACACCGTTCCGCTCAGCGGCATGGAGCAGGGCGCGTGCGGCGTGATCGTGCGGGTCTCCGACTCCGACCCGCGGATGCTGCGCTACCTGTCCGAGCGGCGGATCGCCCTCGGTGACCGGGTCGAGGTGCTGGAGCGCGCGCCGTTCGACGGGCCGCTGACGGTCCGGGTCGGGCCGACCGAGCTGGCCGTCGGCGGCGGGCTGGCGACGGCGATCCGCGTCGCGCTCGACCCCGGCTGAGCCGACCCGGCCGTTCGTGTCGTCTAGCGTGCTGGGCGGGCGTGACGTAGTCCAGGGAGCGCCGCGGACAGACCCCGCGTGGCCGACACCACCTCGTGAGCGACAGCACCTCGTGAGCGACAGCACCGAAGCGCGTCGAGGAGGACCACACCCGTGCCGAAGCTGACGCCATCCGGTCGAGGACGGTCGTTCCCTCTCGGGCGTGCGGTGATGTCCGTCGCCGCGGTGGCTGCCCCGGTGGGCGCCGTCGCCGCCGACTGGAACGCCACCCACGTCTACAACCCGACCTGGCCGCCGCACGCGAAGTTCCACAACGCCCAGACGATCGCCCTGGCCTTCGCCGCAAGCGGGTTGACGCTGTGGCAGGCCTGGC
>CAXTBU010000006.1:0-1428 GCA_964242885.1 uncultured Actinomycetales bacterium | reverse complement strand
CAGACGATCGCCCTGGCCTTCGCCGCAAGCGGGTTGACGCTGTGGCAGGCCTGGCGCCCAGGACCGCTCACCCGCGAGCGCCTCACCACCACGGCCGTCTACGCAGGCCTGTTCTGGGCCACCCAGATCCCTGCGCCGTTCTTCCCCGGCAGCGCTGTCGTCGACGACGACAACCCCGTGCAGCCCAAGCGGCTGTGGGTCATCCCGATCAACCAGGTCACCGGCGCCGTGCTCGTGATGCCGCTGCTGTTCGCCGCGCACCGTGTCGAGCTCCGACGACTCGCCCGACCTGAGCGCTGACGAGCCGGGTCGGCCCCACGACCGCGTCACCCGGTCGACCCGTCCACCCGGATCGGGGCAACCGCCAGGCCGGTCCGCCTGAGCGACTGTCAGTGCGACTCGCGGGTCACCGCGTCCCCGCTGGAACCCGTCAGGAAGTCCAGGTCCGCGCCGGTCTCGGCGCCCTGCACCGTCTGCACGTAGAGCTTCTGCCAGCCGCGTTCCGGCCGCGCGAGCGCGTCGCGCATCGCCGGGGACGGCTCGCGCGCGTCGAGCTCGCCGTCGGGCAGCTCGACGTCGATGCGGCGGCCCGGGACGTCCAGGACGATCCAGTCCCCGGTGCGGACCTTGCTCAGCGGGCCGAGAGCAGCGCCCTCCGGCGACACGTGCAGCACGACGGTGCCGTACGCCGTCCCGCTCATCCGGCCGTCGCAGACCCGGACCAGGTCGCGGACGCCCTGCGCCAGCAGCTTCGGCGGCATCGGCATGTTCGACACCTCGGGCATCCCCGGGTAGCCCTTCGGCCCGCAGCCGCGCAGGACCAGCACCGAGTCGGCGTCGACCTCCAGCTCCGGGTCGTCGATGCGGGCATGGAAGTCCTCGATGGAGTCGAAGACCACCGCCTGCCCGCGGTGGGTCAGCAGCTCGGGGCTGGCCGCGGACGGCTTGACGAGGGCGCCGTTCGGGGCGAGGTTCCCGCGCAGCACGGCGATCCCGGCCGCCGGCTGCAGCGGGGTGTCGCGGGGACGGATCACCTCGCGGTCCCAGACCTCCGCCTCGGCCTCGTCGAGGTGGTCCACCAGCGGCCGGCCGGTGACGGTCAGCGCTGTCGGGTCGAGCAGGTCGCGGACCTCGCGCAGCACCGCGAACAGGCCACCCGCCCGGTGCAGGTCCTCCATCAGGAACCGGCCGGCCGGCTGCAGGTCCACCAGCAGCGGCACGTCGGCGCCGATCCGGTCGAAGTCGTCCAGCGTGAGCGGGATCCCCAGGCGCCCGGCGATCGCGAGCAGGTGGACGACCGCGTTCGTCGACCCGCCGAGCGCGGCGAGAGCGACGATCGCGTTGGCGAACGAGCCGGCCGAGAGCAGTGAACTCGGCCGCCGCTTCTCGGTGGCCATCTGCACCGCCAGCCGCCCGGTCTCGTGGGCT
>CAXTBU010000005.1:39348-88130 GCA_964242885.1 uncultured Actinomycetales bacterium | reverse complement strand
GCCGAGCGGGGTGGGCTGTGAGCGCCCCGGTGCTGCGGGTCGCCACCCGGGGCAGCGCGCTGGCCCTGGCCCAGTCCGGGGCGGTGGCCGCGCGGCTGGCGACGCTGACCGGTGCCTCGGTCGAGCTGGTGCGGGTGAGCACCCGGGGCGACACCGACCGGCGCGCCCTGACCGTCATCGGCGGGTCCGGTGTGTTCGTCGGCGCCGTCCGCGATGCCGTGCTCGACGGGCGGGCCGACGTGGCCGTGCACTCGTTCAAGGACCTGCCGACCGTGCCGGCCGACGGCCTCGTCGTGGCAGCGGTCCCGCCGCGGGAGGACCCGCGCGACGCGCTCGTCGCCCGGGACGGCCTGTCGCTGGACGAGCTGCCCGACGGCGCCCGGATCGGCACCGGCTCGCCGCGGCGCGCGGTGCAGCTGGCCGCGCACGCCCGCACCCTCGGCCGTACCTGGCGGGTGGAGCCGGTCCGCGGGAACGTCGACACCCGGCTGCGCGCTGTCGGCGCCGGCTTCGACGCGGTCGTGGTGGCCGCCGCGGGCCTGGCGCGTCTGGGCCGGGCGGGCGAGGCCACGCAGGTGCTCCGGCCGGCCGTGATGCTGCCCGCCCCGGCACAGGGCGCACTGGCGGTCGAGGTGGCCGCGGCCCCCCCGGCCTGGCTGCTCGACGGCCTGGCCGGGCTGGACGACGCCGCGGCGCACGCGGCGGCGGTCGCCGAGCGGGCCGTGCTGGCCGAGCTCGGCGCCGGCTGCTCGGCGCCGGTGGCCGCGCTGGCGCTGTGCGCCGACGGGAACCCGGGCGGCTCCGCCGACCGGCGCACCGCGCGGGTCGACCTGACCGCGCTTGTCGCGACCGAGGACGGCGCCACGGTGTGGCGGCGGGCCGCGGCCTCGGGGCCGCGGGCAGCTGCGGTGGAGGTCGGCCGGGACGCCGCCCGCCAGCTGCTGGCCGGCGGCGCGGGCGTGCTGCCCGGCATCGAGCAACCCGGGGGCACCACAGATCGGCACGGACCGGGGTCGTCCGACGACTCCGGAGCACAGGACATCAGGGTGTGCGGCGTCGGGGGGAGGCTGCGATGAGCGTTGTCGAGGTGGACAGGATCGCGGGTGCGTACCGCGCCCACTCGGTCACCGGGTCGGCGGGTGCGGCGGCGGGGTCGCCGGCCGGCACGGCCCAGGTCGTGTTCGTCGGGGCGGGACCGGGGGAACCGGACCTGCTGACGGTCCGGGCGGCGGCGCTGGTCGCCGGCGCCGAGGTGCTCGTGGTGCCGGATGTCGCCCACGCCGGCCGCTGGGGCGCGGTGGCCGCAGGTGCCCGGCTGGTGGGGATCGACGGCGTGGGCGGGCCGGCCGAGCGGGCGCGGCTGCTGGCCGAGCTGGCCGCCGGCGGCGTCGCGGTCGTCCGGGTCGTGCCCGGCGACGTGCTCTCGGCGCCCGGCCTGCCGGAGGAGGTGGCGGCCTGCCGCGCATTGGGCACCGCCGTCCGGATCGTCCCGGGACTGGCCCCGGCCACCGCGTGGACGACCTTCGCCGGCGTGCCGCTGAACCGGCCCGGCAGCTCGCCGGTCCAGGTCGTCGACCTGCGGCTGCCCGGTGCCACCGAGGCGGCCGGGCAGGTCGCCGCGGCGGTCTGCGCCGGGTCCACCGCGGTGGTCCTCGGCGACGGCGCGACGGTTGCGACCTTCGGCCGGGCCGTGGCGGGTCGACTCCCGCAGAACGCCTGCGTGCCCTCGCTGCTGACCCGCGATCCCGGCACGGTCGGGCAGAGCTCGGTGAGGAGCACCCTGGACCGCATGGCCGAGGACCGCGGGACCGCCGCGACGCCGGGCGAGGCCGTCCTCGTCCTGGGCTCGGGTGCCGGCGAGGACCGGCTGGACTGGTTCGAGAGCCGGCCGCTGTTCGGCTGGCAGGTCCTCGTCCCGCGCACCCGCGAACAGGCGGGGTCCCTGGACGCGGAGCTGCGCGGGCACGGCGCGGTTCCGGTGGAGGTGCCGACGATCTGTGTGGAGCCGCCGCGCACGCCGCAGCAGATGGACAAGGCGATCCGCGGGCTGGTCGAGGGCCGCTACGAGTGGGTGGCGTTCACCAGCGTCAACGCATTGCGGGCGGTCCGGGACAAGATCGTCGAGCTCGGGCTGGACGCCCGGTCCATGTCGGGCCTGAAGATCGCCGCTGTCGGGCAGGCGACCGCGGACGCGCTGCGCGCGTGGGGCATCGAGCCGGACCTGGTCCCGACCGCCGACCAGTCCGCCGCCGGGCTGGTCGCGGAGTTCCCCGAGTACGACGCGGTGCTGGACCCCATCAACCGGGTGCTGCTGCCGCGCGCGGACATCGCCACCGACACGCTGCTGGCCGGCCTGCTCGAGATGGGCTGGGAGGTCGACGACGTGACCGCCTACCGGACGGTGCGCGCGGCGCCGCCGCCGGCCCCGGTGCGCGAGGCGATCAAGACGGGTGCCTTCGACGCGGTGCTGTTCACCAGCTCCTCGACGGTCCGCAACCTCGTCGGCATCGCCGGCAAGCCGCACGCCAGCACCGTGGTGGCCTGCATCGGGCCGCAGACGGCGCGGACCGCGGCCGAGCACGGGCTGACCGTGTCCGTCGTCGCCGACAGCCCGTCTGTCGCGGAGCTGACGCGGGCCCTCGCCGCGTTCGCCGCAGAGCGGGCCGAGCGGCTGCTCGCTGCCGGCAAGCCGGTCCTCCCACCGTCGCGGTCCCGGCCGGTCCGCCGGGTCGCCGCGGCGAAGGCGGTCCCGGCGGGTGCACAGCCGGTCGTCGCGCAGGTGCTCGACCCGGCGCCGGCAGCGCCGGAAGCCCGGTGACCGGCGCACTGCCGGCGGGCGCCTTCCCCGTCGTCCGGCCCCGCCGACTGCGCCGGACCGCGGCGATCCGGCGGTTGGTCGCCGAGACGACCATCCGGCCCTCGCAGCTCGTGCTGCCGCTGTTCGTCCGGGAGGGCGCGACGGAGCCGGTGCCGATCGCCTCGATGCCCGGCGTCGTCCAGCACACCCGGGAGTCGCTGCGCAAGACGGTCGCCGAGGCCGCGTCGGCGGGCATCGGCGGGGTGATGCTGTTCGGCGTCCCGGAGTCCAAGGACGCCGTCGGCAGCGGGGTCGAGGACCCGGCCGGGGTGCTGAACGTCGCGCTGGCCGACGCGGTCGCCGAGGTCGGCGACGCGCTGCCGGCGATGAGCGACCTGTGCCTGGACGAGTTCACCGACCACGGCCACTGCGGCGTGCTGGCCGCCGACGGCACCGTGGACAACGACGCGACCCTGGCCGTCTACGCCCGGGCCGCGGTCGCGCAGGCCGACGCGGGCAGTGCCGTCGTCGGGCCCAGCGGGATGATGGACGGCCAGGTCGGGGTGGTCCGGGCGGCGCTGGACGCCGCCGGGCACACCGACACCCTGGTGCTCGCCTACTCGGTGAAGTACGCGTCCGCCTTCTACGGCCCGTTCCGCGAGGCCGTCGGGTCCTCGCTGCGCGGGGACCGACGGACCTACCAGCAGGACGGAGCCAACCGTCGCGAGGCGCTGCGCGAGGTCGCCCTCGACGTCGCCGAGGGTGCGGACCTGGTGATGGTCAAGCCGGCGCTGGCCTACCTCGACGTGCTCTCCGACGTGCGCGCGGCCGTCGACGTCCCGGTCGCCGCCTACAACGTCAGCGGCGAGTACGCGATGGTGGAGGCCGCCGCCGCCAACGGCTGGATCGACCGGGACGCCGCGATGATGGAGATGCTGACCTCGATCCGCCGGGCGGGAGCCGACGTGGTCCTCACCTACTGGGCGCTGGACGCGGCACGCCTGATCGCCGCCGGACGTTGACCGTCGTGGCTCCGACCCACCCGTACCCGATCCACCCGTACGAGGCACCTGCGTCCGCCGCGCTGTTCGACCGCGCCCGCGCCGTCATCCCCGGCGGCGTGAACTCGCCGGTCCGGGCGTTCCGCGCCGTCGGCGGGACCCCGCGGTTCATGGCGGCCGGGCACGGCCCGTACCTGGTCGACGCGGACGGGCGCGAGTACGTGGACCTGGTCTGCTCGTGGGGGCCACTGCTGCACGGCCACGCCCACCCTGTTGTGCTCGACGCGGTGCTGCGGGCGGCGTCGTCCGGCACCTCCTTCGGCGCGCCGACCGAGGGCGAGGTGGCGCTGGCCGAGGAGCTCGTGGCCCGCGCGCCGGTGGAGCAGGTCCGGCTGGTGTCGTCCGGCACCGAGGCGACGATGTCGGCGGTCCGGCTGGCCCGCGGGGTGACCGGCCGCTCCCGGGTGCTGAAGTTCGCCGGCTGCTACCACGGGCACGTCGACTCGCTGCTGGCCGCGGCCGGGTCCGGGGTCGCGACGCTGGCGCTGCCGGACAGCGCCGGGGTGACGGCGACCGAGACCGCCCAGACCATCGTCGTGGGCTACAACGACCGGGCCGCGGTGACCGCCGCCTTCGACCGGTTCGGCGACGAGATCGCCTGTGTGGTCACCGAGGCGGCCGCCGGCAACATGGGCGTCGTGCCGCCGCGGGACGGGTTCAACGCGTTCCTGCGGGACACCGCGCACTCCCGCGGCGCGCTGCTGCTGGTCGACGAGGTGATGACCGGCTTCCGGGTCAGCCGGTCGGGCTGGTTCGGGCTCGACCCGGTGGCGGGCGACATCACCACCTTCGGCAAGGTGATGGGCGGCGGGTTCCCCGCGGCGGCCTTCGGCGCGTCCGCCCAGGTCATGGCCCACCTGGCGCCGGTCGGGTCGGTCTACCAGGCCGGCACGCTGTCCGGGAACCCGGTGGCGACCGCGGCCGGGCTGGCGACGCTGCGGCTGGCGACGCCCGAGGCCTACGCGGCGCTGGACGCGACGTCGGCGACGCTACGCGCCGAGGTCGCCGCGGCGCTGGCGGCCGCGTCGGTGCCGCACGTGTTCGGCATCGCCGGCTCGATGTTCAGCGTGTTCTTCACCGACCCGGCGGCAACCCCGGCGGTCACCGACTACGACTCGGCGCGCACCCAGGACGCGGCCGTCTACCGCGCGTTCTTCCACGCGATGCTCGCCCGGGGCGTGTACCTGCCGCCGTCCGGCTTCGAGTCCTGGTTCCTGTCCACCGTGCACGACGGTGCCGCGCTGGACCGCGTCGTCGATGCGCTGCCGGCCGCCGCCCGGGCCGCCGCCGAGGCGGGCCGGGGCAGCGCGGGTGCGGGGGCGGCGGCGTGACCCGGCCGCTGACGGTCCACCTGCTGCGCCACGGCGAGGTCTACAACCCCGAGCACGTCCTGTACGGACGCCTCGCCGGGTTCTCGCTGTCCGCGCGTGGGCTGGCGATGGCCGAGCGGGTCGCCGGCGTGCTGGCCGCCGTCCCCGCCGGTCGCGCGCGGGTCGGGCTCGTCGTCAGCTCGCCGCTGCAGCGCGCCCGGGAGACAGCCGCTCCCACCGCCGAGGCGCTGGGCCTGCCGGTGGCGACCGACGACCGGTTGACCGAGGCCGCGTCGATGCTGCAGGGCCGCCACGTCGACCGGTCGGTGCTGCGGGACCCGGCGTTCCTGCGGTCGCTGGCCCACCCGCTGCGCCCGGGGTGGGGTGAGCCGTACACCGAGATCGCGGGGCGGATGTGGGCGGCGCTGGCCGACGTGGCCGGGCGCGCCGACGCCGCCGGGTGCGGCGCGCTGCTGGTGAGCCACCAGCTGCCGGTGTGGACCGCGCGCCGGTTCGGCGAGCACCGCCGGCTCTGGCACGACCCGCGCTCGCGGCAGTGCAGCCTCGCCTCGCTGACCACGCTCACCTTCGACGCGGCCCGTGCCCCGGAGCTCGGATCGCCCGCGGCGCTGCGCGACGCCCTCGTCGGGGTCGACTACAGCGAGCCGGCGCGCGACCTGCTGGCCGGCGCCGACGACGTGATGCAGCCCCAGGCGGCGGTCTCGTGAGCCCGGCGCGGCGGTCGGTGCTGCGGGCCGCGGGACTGGCCGCCCTCGCCGGGTTCGGCGGCGGGCTCGCAGCCGGGTGCACCGGCGAGGACAGCGGCGCGCTCGGGACGCCGGTCAACGGCGACGCCGGCAGCGGGGACTACCTGCGGGTGATCCCGGTCGCCGAGCGCAGGGCCGGGCCACAGCTGCGTGGCGAGCTCGTCGACGGCAGCTCCTTCGACCTGGCCGCGTGGCGGGGCTCGCCGGTCGTGGTCAACGTGTGGGGCAGCTGGTGCGGCCCGTGCAAGGACGAGCAGCCCGCCCTGGTCGCGGCGGCGAAGACGCTCGCGCCCCGCGGCGTGAGGTTCCTCGGCCTGGACCAGGAGTCCAGCCGGGCCAACGCCCAGGCCCACGAGCGGACGTTCGGCGTGACCTACCCGAGCCTGGCCGACCCGACGGGCACCCAGCTGCTGCGGTTCCGCGGCCTGATCCCGCCGGCCGCGGTGCCGACGACGGTGGTCCTGGACGCCGAGCACCGGGTGGCCGCCGTCAAGATCAACCGGATCACCGAGGCGACGCTGGTCGGGCTGGTCGACCAGGTGACGGGCCGGTGACCCGGTGACAGCGGCGACGGGGCTGAGCGTGCTGGCGGCCGGTGTGCCGGGATCCGTCGGTGAGACGTTCTCCAGCGTCGCCTGGTCCGGGTCGCTGCTGCTCGCGGTCCCGGTGGCGCTGCTGGCCGGCGCCCTGTCCTTCTTCTCCCCGTGCGTGCTGCCGCTGGTCCCCGGCTACCTGTCCTACGTGACCGGGATGACGGGCACCCAGCTGGCAACTGCCGGCGGGGCCGGCGGCCCGGCGGACGCCCGGCGGACCGGGCGGACCGTGCTCGGCGTGCTGCTGTTCGTCCTCGGCTTCGCCGCGTGGTTCGTGTCCCTGGGCGCGGCGTTCGGCGGCGTCGGAGCACTGCTCCGCGAGCACCGGTCAACCCTGGACCGGGTGCTCGGCGTCCTGGTCATCGTCGTCGGGCTGGCGTTCGCCGGTGCGTTCCGCGTGCTGCAGCGGGATGTCCGCGTGCACCGGGTGCCGGCGGTCGGCCTCGCCGCTGCCCCGCTGCTCGGCGTGCTGTTCGGCGTCGGCTGGACGCCGTGCCTGGGCCCGACGCTCACCGCGGTGCTGGCCCTCGGCGTCACCGGCGGGGGAGCGGGCCGTGGAGCACTGCTCACCGGCGTCTACTGCCTCGGCCTCGGCGTGCCGTTCCTGGTGGTCGCGGCGGCGTTCAGCAGGGTGGCCGGGGCGCTGCGGTTCTTCCGCCGGCACGGGCTCGCGGTGGCCCGGTTCGGTGGCGCGATGCTCGTCGTGGTCGGTGTGCTGTTGCTGACCGGCGTGTGGTCGCTGGCCGTCGAGCAGCTGCAGGCCTGGTCCGGCACCGTGACCACCCCGATCTGAGCCGGGGAACCCGCCGATGGTCGACACCGCCACCCCCCGCGCCGACGGAGCCCGCCCGGCGCAGGGGGCTCGGTTCGCCGAGGACACCGGTCCGCAGCGCCCGGCCGGCCCGCCGCCGTCGCTGTCGCCGCGGGAGACCGCGCGCTGGGCCTGGCGCCAGCTGACCTCGATGCGCACCGCCCTGGTGCTGCTGTTCCTGCTGGCGCTGGCCGCGGTGCCCGGCTCGCTGGTGCCGCAGCGCAGCCAGGACCCGGCCGGGGTGTCCGCCTTCTACGCCCAGCACCCGGACCTCGCCGTCTGGTACGAGCGGGTTGGGCTGTTCACCGTCTACAGCAGCCCCTGGTTCGCGGCCGTCTACCTGCTGCTGTTCACCTCGCTCGTCGGCTGCATCGTCCCGCGGACCCGGATCCACGCCCGCGCGATGCGCACCCGGCCGACGCTCACCCCGCGGGTGCTCGCCCGGATGCCCGCGTACACGAGGTGGACCACGGCGGTGCCGCCGGCCGAGGTGCTGGAAGTCGCCGCGGACCGGCTGGGCCGCCGCTCCGGGGTGCGCGCGGCCCACCGGCTGGCCGCCCGCACCGACCCGCTCGCGCCGGTCGCCGCCGAGCGCGGGCACCTGCGCGAGACCGGCAACCTGGTGTTCCACGTCGCGTTGCTCGTCGTGCTGGCCGGGGTCGCGGTCGGGTCGCTGTCCGGGTACCGCGGGACGGCGATCGTGGTGGAGGGGTCCGGGTTCTCCAACCAGGTCTCCCGCTACCCGGACCTGACCACCGGGCCGCTGCGCGACCCCGCCCGGCTGCCGCCGTTCAGCGTCCAGCTGGACCGGTTCACGTCGACCTTCTTCCGCAGCGGCACCTCGATCGGCGCGGCCGACGACTTCCAGGCCGACCTGACGGTCACCGACGACCCGGACGCCCCGGCCCGGTCGGCGATCCTGCGGCTGAACCACCCGGTCGCGGTCGCGGACGCGCAGGTCAGCCTGCTGGGCAACGGGTACGCGCCGGTGATCACCGTCCGCGACCCCGCCGGCCGGGTCCTCTACTCCGACGCCACGGTCTTCCTGCCCACCGACGCCGCCTACAGCTCCGACGGCGTGGTGAAGGTGCCGGACGCCAGGCCGACGGGGCTGGAGCTCGTCGGCCGGTTCCTGCCCACCGGCGCCTCGGGGTTCGCCGACTCGCTGTTCCCTGCGCCGGACGCCCCGCAGCTGCGGATGGTCGCCTACCGGGGGGCGTTCTCCGCCGGCGCCGGCTCGGGGTCGGTGTACGTCCCCGACCAGGACCTCATCGACTCCGGCGCGCTGAAGTCGTTCACCACCGCGACCGGCCAGCCGCTGACGTTCACCCTCCGACCGGGCGGCAGCTTCGAGCTGCCGGACGGCGCGGGCACCGTCAGCTTCGACGGCCTGCAGCGGTGGGCCAACGTCCAGGTCGACGCCGACCCGGGCGCCGGGCTCGTGCTGGCCGGTGCGGTCGCCGCGGTCGCCGGCCTGTGCGGGTCGCTGTTCCTGCGGCGCCGTCGGTGGTGGGTGCGCGCGGGCGTCGACGGGGCCGGGCGTACCGTTGTCGAGGTCGCCGGGTTGGACCGCAACGACAGCACGGACCTGTCCGAGGAGATGGCCGACCTCGTCGACGTCCTGCACCGGGCGGCACCACCCGAACCCGGGACGAGCAGCACCGAGGGGACACCGGCGTGACCGAACTGGGCAGCTTCTCCGACGACCTGGTCAGCGCATCCGTCGCCGTCTTCGTGCTCGCGCTGGTCGCCTTCGCGGCCGAGTGGGCGTTCGGCAGCCGCGGCGGGGTAAGCCGGACGACCGACAGGGAGCGCGGCCTGCGGGCCGCCGGTGCTGCGGCTGTCGTGTCCGCCGGCCCGGTCGACGGGCGCACCGAGGCGTCGACCGGCTCGACCGCCGTCCTCACCCGGCCGGTCGTGGCGACGCCGGCGACCGGCGGGGACGGCGGTTCCGGGCCTGGCCGGCGTGCGCTGGCCGCCGGGTCCATCGGCTCGATGCTCCAGCTGCTCGCCGTGCTGCTGCTCGGCGTCGGCGTGGTCACCCGCGGGATCGCCGCGGAGCGGGTGCCGTGGGGCAACCTCTACGAGTTCGCGATCACCGGCACGTTCGCGGTGACCGCGGTGCACGTCGTGCTCCGCCGCCGGCTGGGCCTGCAGTTCCTCGACGTCTGGCTGGCGGGCTTCGCCGCGACCTGCGCCGGCAGCGCCGTCCTGCTGTTCCACGAGGTCGTCGGCCCGCTGCGCCCGCAGCTGCGGTCCTACTGGCTGGTCATCCACGTGTCGGCGGCCGTGGTCGCGACCGGGGTGTTCACGGTCGGAGCGGTGCTCGCGGCGCTGTACCTGTTCCGGGCGCGCCGGGAGGCCGCGGGCCGGGTGGCGTCGGGGTACGTGACCCGGCTCCCGTCGGCGACGGCGCTGGACCGGATGAGCTACCGGGTGCACGCGTTCGGGTTCCCGCTCTACACGCTGGCGCTGATCTTCGGCGCGGTCTGGGCCAAGGCCGCCTACGGCCGCTACTGGGAGTGGGACCCCAAGGAGACCTGGATGCTCATCAGCTGGGTGCTCTACGCCGCCTACCTGCACGCCCGGGCGACCGCCGGCTGGAAGGGCCGGGTCGCCGCGGTCATCGCCCTGGTCGCGTTCGGCACCGTGCTGTTCAACCTGCTCGGCGTGAACTTCCTGATCGCCGGCAAGCACTCGTACGCCAGCTGAGGGATCGATGAGCTCCCCGGCCAGCGGCCCGTCGGCGGGGGCGGCGTTCGCCGTCTACACCGGCGCCCGGGTCGCGGCCTTCGTCGTCTGCCTGGGCGTGCTCTACCTGGTGGGCTTCCGCAGCTTCGTACTGGTCGTCGGCGCGCTGCTGCTGTCGGCGGTCGCCAGCCTGCTGCTGCTGCGCCGGCAGCGGGCGGCGGTGTCGACAGCTCTCGCCTCCCGGCCGCGCCGCGACGCCCTGTCCGCTCCCGCCGCGAGCCCGCGCCGGCGCCGTGCCGCGCCGGCCGACGCGAGCCGCGACGACCCCGACGCGGATGACCCCTACGCCGACGACCCGTACGCGGATGACCCGTACGCGGAGAACTCGTACACCGACGACCCGTACGCCGACGACGCCCGCCCCGCGAAGCGCCCACCCGGGCCTGGGACGTCCTCGCGCTCCTGAAGCACGCGGGCAACGCTTTCCCCGACAACCGCTTCCCGGGGGCACCGCTTCTCCCGGAAGAGGCTGTCGCCGTTCTGTCGGACCTCGTCGGTAGGTTCGAACACATGTTCGACACCGCGACCCGCGACGGCGTGTCGTCGGCTGTCGCGGCGCTGGCGTCCGCGGTCCGGGACCTCGACGGCCTGGACCCGGGCGGGGCCGGCACCGATGCCCTGCTGGCTGCAGCGGCCACGCTCGAGGCGACCGCCACCGCGGCCCAGGTGGCGCAGGCCCGGGTGCTGGCAGCGCTCGACGTCGTCCCACCGTCCAGGGAACGCGCCGACGCCCCGACGGCGATCCTGGATCTCTCGCAGGTGACGCCCCATGAGCTGTCCGCGGTGCTCGGGTGCTCCGTGGAGTCGGCGCGCTCCCGGGTCCAGCTCGCCCGCGTGCTCTGCGCCGACCTGCCGGCCACCACCCGCGCCGCAGCCGGTGGCCGGTTGCGGTGGTGGCAGGCGCGCCGGGTGGCGGACGCGGTCGTCGCCGCCGGCCTGGGGCCGGACGCGGTCGCGCTGGTGGACGCCCGCGTCGCTGCGGACGCCGACGCGGGGCGGGTCCGGTCCGGCTTCGGCGCCCGGGTCGACCGGCACGTGCTCGCCGCGGACCCCGCCCTTGCGGAGTCGGCCGACGCCCACGCGGTCTCGCGTCGCCGCGTCGTGGTGCACCCCGAGCAGAACGGCACGGCTTGGGTCGGTGCCAGCCTGCCCGCCGAGGACGCCCGCACGGTGAGTCGGTGCCTCGACGAGCTGGCCGACACCGCCGTCAGCCGCCCCTACGGCCTCGCCGCGCCCGGCCCGGTCGACGAGCGCTGCATCGACCAGCGACGCGCCGATGCGCTGACGGGTCTCGCGCGCCTCGTTCTCGACACCCTCGACGGAATCCCCGCCGCGCCGGTCGGACAGAGCACAGCGGTCGGGGCGATCGCCGCCGCGGTCGCGAGCGCGGCCGCCGTCACCGCCTCGGCACGGCCGTCGCGGCGCCGATCACGGTCGCGCGGCGAGATCACCGTCACCGTCTCGGCCGAGACGCTGCTCGGGGTGTCGGGTGCGCCGGCGGACCTGGCCGGCCACGGCCCGCTGACCGCGGCGCACGCCCGCCGCATCGCCGCGCAGGGCGGCCTGACGTGGCGGCGGCTGCTCACCGATCCGGTGACCGGGACGTTGCTCGACCGAGGTCGCACCATCCGCACGGCGCCGGCTGCCCTCGCCGAGCACGTCCACGCGCGGCACCGCGGTCAGTGCTCCCGGCCCGAGTGTGGACACGGCGCGACCGATCTGGACCACGCAGCCGCGTGGTCGCCGGGGGACGGCACCGCCGGTGGGCGGACCGCCGCGGACAACCTGCACGCGGTCTGTCGCGGCTGCCACACCGCGAAGCACAGCGGGTGGACCGTCTCGATCGGCCCCGACGGAGCAGCCACCTGGCGGACTCCCCACCACTGGTCGACGACCAGCGGTCCACCCGATCTCCGACCCGACGACCGCGCACCGCTGCCACGGCCAACCGCACTCGAGCCGAGCAGCGCACCCCACCAGAGCGCCGAACTCCAGCAGGGCACCGACCCGCCGCCCTTCTGACCGACCGGCACCCGTTCTCCCGTGCTCGGGGGACAGTGTTCGCCGAGCTCAGCCGACGAGGGCCAGACCCACGCCGAGCAGGGCGCCGAAGGCCAGCTCGGCCAGTCCGGTGTCGCGCAGCACGGGCACCAGCTCCATCCCGTTCGCGCCGCGCGACACCGCCCGGACGCCACGCACCGCCAGCGGCAGCGAGGCGAACGCGAGGAACACGGCCGGCCCGGTCGCCGCCAGGACGAACAGGAGCAGGTACGGCACCGTGACGAGGGCGGCGTAGGCGATCCGTGCGCGGCGCTGCCCGAGCCGGACGGCGACCGTCCGTTTCCCCACCGCGGCGTCGCCGACCAGGTCGCGCAGGTTGTTGGCCATCAGCACCGCGCAGGCGAGCAGTCCGACCGCCGCACCGCTGACCACTGCGGGCCAGCTGAGGCGGCCGGCCTGGACGAACGCGGTGCCCGCGGTGGCGACCAGGCCGAAGAACACGAACACGCTGACCTCGCCGAGCCCGCGGTAGCCGTAGGGCCGCCGGCCACCGGTGTAGTACCAGGCGGCCCCGATGCACGCGGCCCCGACGAACACCAGCTCCCATGCGGAGGTCAGCGCCAACACCAGCCCGAGCAGCGCCGAGACGCCGAAGCACAGCGCTGCGGCCAGCTTCACCGTGCGGGCCGGCACCGCGCCGCTGGCGACCAGCCGGGCCGGCCCGACGCGGACCTCGTCGGTGCCGCGGATCCCGTCGGAGTAGTCGTTGGCGAAGTTGACACCCACCTGCAGGGCAAGCGCCAGCGCCAGCGCCAGCAGCGCCTTCGCCCAGACCACCTCGCCGGCCTGGGCCGCGGCCCCGGTGCCGGCGAGGACCGGCGCGACCGAGGCGGGCAGCGTCCGGGGCCGCGTGGCCTCCAGCCACTGGGCGGGGGTGGCCATCCGGGCCCTCCACATCAGGTCGCTGCGATCCCGGCGGTCACCGGGCGCCCCCGATCCCACCACGACCGGGAGGGGTGCGGCTCAGCCGGTGGTCTCCCACACGACGGTCCTCCCGGACTCGCCGGCCGCCTCGGCCGCGCGCGGCAGCTCCTGCACCCGCCGCCACCCCAGCCGCGCGGGGACGGCGCCGCTGCGCGCGTTGGCGACGTCGTGGCGGATCTCGAGTCGGCTGACCGGTGGCAGCGCCAGCGCGTGCCCGGCGAGCGCTCGGACCGCCGTGGTCATCAGGCCGCGCCCGGTCGCGGTCGGCACCAGCCAGTACCCGATCTCCAGGCCCGCCGAGCCGATGCGGTTCTCCAGGCCGACGGCACCGACCAGCCGCGGGCCGGGACCACGCCCGCCAGCCGTCCACAGGCCGTAGGCGCAGGCGCTGCCGTCCGTCCAGGCGGAGGCGATCCCGGCCAGGAACGCCGCGGACGCGCCGGCCGGGTCCTCGTCGTAGGCGCCGACCCACGGCATCCACGGCCGCAGGTGCGCGCGCGACGCGGAGACCGCAGCGGCGAGGTCGGCGGCGTCGTCCGCGCGCCACCGCCGCAGCAGGACGCCCGCGGCACCGACGGACTCCGGCGGGCGTACCTCGCCGAGCTCGGTCCAGCGGGCCCCGGTCCCAGCGCAGTCGGCCGGAGCGCAGTCGGTCGGAGCGCAGTCGGTCGGAGCGCAGTCGGTCGGAGCGCAGTCCGTCCCGGCGCAGCCGGTTCCGGCGCGGTCGGTCATGCAGCGACGCTCCCACCAGTCGTCGGGCCGGTGCGGATCTTGACGCCCACCCCCGGCGGGATCACGATCTGGCCATCTTCTCTGTCGCGGCGGGAGGCGAGGACATGGGCGGGGTGCGGCGTTCCCGGTTCGGGCTGGCGGTCCTGGTCGGAACGGGCACCGCTGTCCTCTGGTCGCTGATCGCCGTCTCGCCCGCGCAGGCGTCCGTCGGCGCCGCCGGCCCGAGCCCCGCTCCCACGGCAGCCGCGGCCACCCCGAAGGCGGACCTCGCCGTCGTCGGGCCGGAGGTCGTTTCCGTTCCCCTGACCGAGTCCGGCGAGCCGGTCCGCAAGCGCGGGGCTGCACAGCTGCTCCTCGTCAACGCCGGCGACAGGGAGGTGCGGGTGGGCGTGACGGCCGTGGAGGACGCGACCGACGACCCCTGCACGGTCACCGGCGTCACCGCCGACCCGACGACGGTCCCGGCGCACGGGTCGGCGGGCATCGCTGCCGCGTTCGTGGTCGACGAGGACTGTGCGGACGAGACCGGGACGTTGCTGGTGACAGCAGAGGACGGCTCGATCGCCCCCGTTGCGGCCCGATTCGCGCTGGAGTACCGCGTGACCATGGACAACGACGACTACAAGGTCCCAATCTTGAGCGCGTTGGGCTCCGCAGTCCTCACCCTTCTCCTCCTGGCCGGGCTGACCAGGTGGAGAGGCAGGATCCGGGACGACATCGACCTCGGCCCCAGCTGGAGCCCCGCCGGCAGCTGGCTCACCAACGTCACCGCCCTCACCGGGGTGCTGGGCACCGTGCTGGCCAGCTCTGGGATCCTGGACCACCTGCTGCCCGGGGTCGAGACCGGCAGCCTGCTCGGCCTGAACCTGCTGTTCGCGAGCCTGGTGCTGTTCGCGCCGGTGATCTACTCGGCGACCGCACGCTGGGGGTGGCGGGGCGGTGACGGTGATCCGGTGTTCGGCAGCCGGGCTACCCCCGTGGGGCTGGTGGTCTCCACGTCGGTCAGCGTCGCCGGCTCGATCGGGCTCCTGGCGACCCTGTTCGTCCTTGCCCGCGCCGCCGACCTGACATGGGAGGTGGAAGGTCTGCTGGTCGTCCTCGACCTGCTCGCGGCGGTGTTCGTCCTCGTCTACGCGCTGGTGTGGACCCACCAGGCGATCTCCGGCCCGACCGTGACCGGGACGGCCGTGGGTCGCCGCACTGGCGAACGGTCGGCGACCCTCTGACCGCCTCGGCGGGCTCGGGAGAGCAGGGGTCTGCAGCGGAGCGACGCTCTCAGGGGAGCAGCTGTGCCGCGAGCCGGGCTGCCGCCACGCGGTCGGGCTTGCCGATCCCGAGCAGCGGCAGGGCGTCGACCGCCACGACGTCCCGCGGCGCCGACGCTCGGCCGAGGCGGTCCGACACGAGGGTCCGCAGGTCGCCGGCCACCGGCCCGTCCGCGCCCGCCCGGACCACCAGCGCGACGACGCGCTGGCCCCACTCCGGGTCCGGCAGGCCGACGACCACCGCGTCGGCGATGCCCGCGGCACCGGTGAGCACCCGCTCGACCGCCTCCGGGCTCACCAGCTCCCCACCGGTCACCAGCACCGCGTCCGCGCGCCCGAGCACCTCGACGCGCCCGTCCGCCGCGATCGCGCCCAGGTCACCCGTGGTCAGGACGCCGTCGGCCAGGACGGCCGCGGTCGCGACGGGGTCGCGTCGGTAGCCGGCGAAGAGCACCGGTCCGGACAGGGTGATGCGCCCGTCGGCAGCAGCCAGCCCCGCCCGCACCCCGGACAGCGGCAGCCCGTCGTAGACGCAGCCGCCGGACGTCTCGCTCATCCCGTAGGTCGCCACCACCGGGACACCGGCCGCCCGGGCGCGGGCGAGCAGCGCAGCCGGCGCCGCCGCACCGCCCAGCAGGACGGCGTCGAACCCGCGCAGGGCGTCGCACGCCGCGGGATCGTCGAGCAACCGCAGCAGCTGGGTGGGGACCAGCGAGGTGTACCGGCGCCCGCCCGCCACCTGCCCGGCGGCCCGGGCGAAGCCCTCGGGCGTGAACCCGGCCGACAGGTCCTGGCACACCGGGGCAGTGCCGGCGGCGAGCGCCCGCAGCAAGACCTGCAGACCGGCGACGTGGGTCGTCGGCAGGCACAGCAGCCAGCTGCCCGCCCCGCCGATGCGCTCGGCGGTCGCGGCCGCCGACGCCGTGAGCGCGGACACGGTGAGCAGTGCTCCGCGTGGCGTCCCGGTCGAGCCCGACGTCGGCACGACCAGAGCAACCGGGTCCGGGGACCCGTCCGCGGTGACCGGCCGCTCCAGCGGCTCGGCGACCGCCGCCATCCGCAGCACCGCGGCGCCCGCCGGTCCGTCGGGTACCGGCACGACCGCCGGGCCGGTCCCCGCCACGGCCGCGGCCAGCGCCGGGAAGACCTCCGCCAGCACCGCCGCACCCGACGGGCAGCCGATCGGCCGCAGTCCCCGGGGCCGCGCCATGTCGCCACGCTAGGTCGCCACGCTAGGTCGCGGCGGTGGAGCACAGCCGGCGGAGCGCAGACTGCGGACCGACCCCCCGAGCGGAAAGGGACGCGATGAGTAGCGACACGACACCGGACGACGTCGACAAGGCCGAGGACAAGGTCGAGGCGGGCGGCGACAAGCTGCAGGCCGAGTCCGAGCAGAAGCTCGCCCAGATGTCCGGCAACACCGACCTGGCGGACTCGGCCGAGGACGACGCCGCCGACGCGGCGAAGCGGGCGGACGACGCCGCCGGCTGACCCGGGTAGCGAGACGGGGCGGGCGGTGACCGTCCGGCACAGGCCGGGGCCCGCACAGGTCAAGCTCAGGTCGGCCCGGACAGGCTGACGCGATGGTCCTCATCCGCCGCCCGCACCACTTCGCCGCGGACGGCGCCGGGCCGGAGGTGCGTCGCCACGCGGTCCTCGGTGCCCTGCTGCTGTGCGTCTGCGCCGCGGTCACCGCCGGGACGGTCTGGCTCCTGCCGCTGGCGCCCGGTGGCTCACGCGACGTGGCCGTCGGCTCCGCTGTGCTGGCCGCCGTCGCACTGCTCACCCTGGCGCTCCCGTGGCCCCGCCTGCCCCGCACCGCCCTGCTGCTCTACCCGGCGTTGAGCCTGTTCCACCTGGCCGGGACACACCTGCGGACCGAGGAGGTGGGCAGCACCTACGTCGGGTTCATCGTGTTCGCGTTCGTCTACGTCGGCTTCGTCGGCTCCGCGCGGGGAGTGCTCGCGCTGCTCCCGGTCGCGGCGGGCACCTGGCTGCTGGTGTACGGCGCCGCCGGGTCCGGCCTGTCGGCGCAGCTCGGCGTCCGCCTGGTCATCACGGTCTCGGTGTGGGCGACCGTCGGCTTCGGCCTGGTTCGGCAGAGCTCGGCGGAGCGCCAGCGGCGGTCCCGGCTCGTCGACGACGCCTACACCGACGTCCTGACCGGCCTGGACAACCGGCGGTTCCTGGACGCGGCGCTGAAGGACGTGCGGTACGGCGACGTGGTCGTGGTGGTGGACATCGACGGCTTCCGCGAGGTGAACACCGCTCGCGGTCACGACGGCGGGGACACGGTGCTGGCGGAGTTCGGCCGGATCACCCGGGTCGGCCTGCGGGGCAACGACCGCGCCATCCGCCAGGGCGGCGACGAGTTCGTCTTCGTGCTCGCCGAGGTCCGTCCGGTCCAGGTGCTCTCGGTGCTCAGCCGGATCCGGGACCAGTGGCAGGAGGTCTGCGGCCCGGTGACGTTCTCCGCCGGAGCCGCGACCCCCCGGCCCGGTGAGTCCGGCCGGGACGCGCTGCGCCGGGCCGACCGGCACTGCTACGAGGCGAAGGCGGCCGGCTGCGACCAGTGGGTGCTCGACGACGCCGACGCGGCCGACTCGGCGGCGGTGCCGCTGCGCGACGTGGACCGCCCGGTGCCCGTCCCGCACGCCTGACCCCTGCCGGGCGAGAGCTCCCGGCCCAGTCGTGGTGCACCCGCGCGACGGAGCAGACTCCTGGACGTCGGGGGAGGCGGGATGGCGCACCTGATCAACCGGCTCACGGTGGGCCGCACCCGCCTCGACGGTGGCCCCCCGGCGGCCCGCAGTCCGCGGGTGAGCGGCCGGCGACCCGGACGCCCGACCGGCGGCTCCGCCGCTAGTCCCCGGATCGAGAGCGGTGGTCGCCCCGTCGACCAGCTGGTGGGTCAGTACGCCGGGTCGGCCCGGTCGGTCTCGTCCGACGGGTCGGCCCGGTCGGCCTCGTCCGGGTCCACCGTCCGGTCCTCGTGGACGGCCAGGCTGGCCGCGAGCGAGTCCTGCGCCAGCGTGTGCTCGGCCACCTCGCCGGCCCGGTAGGCGGCCCGGCCGACCATCGCCGCCGACACCGGCACCGTCAGCAGCTGGAAGGCCCCGACCAGCGCCAGGGTGGTCAGGTCCGCGAACGTCCGCAGCCGCAGGGCGGTCCCGGCCAGCACCAGCAGCAGGCCGAGCGCTTGCGGCTTGGCCGTCGCGTGCATCCGGGACAGCACGTCGGGAAACCGGAGGAGGCCGATCCCCGCGGACACGGCGAGCAGTGCTCCGACCAGCAGCAGCAGGCCGCCCACGAGGTCCAGAGCGCCGCTCACGCCGGTCCCCCGGAACCGGGCCGCCCGGGGCGGTCGGCACCGGGGTGCGTCCGCTCGACGTAGCGGGCGACGGCCACCGTGCCGACGAAGCTGAGCAGCGCGGCCGACACCAGGATCGACAGCGCGACGCCGGAACGCCGCCCGGTGGAGCTCTCGGTGGCGACGGCCATCACGAGGATCACCAGCAGGCAGTCCAGGGCGACGACCCGGTCCAGCAGTCCGGGTCCGCGGACCAGCCGGACGAGGGTCAGCACGGCCGCCACCGCGAGCAGCCCGACGACCGCTCCCAGCAGGACCGTCACGAGGCGACCCGGGCGGCGTCGGCGGCCGCGGCCTCGGCGGCGCGCACCCCCGCGCGTTCCGCGGGGGACCCGATCGCCTGGACCGCGAGCCGCTCGATCCGGAGCACGTGCCGGCGCAGCCGCGCGCGCTCGGCGTCGGTGTCGGCCGCCAGCTGGTGCAGGTGCAGCACGCCCGCGTCGATGTCCACCTCGATGACCAGGCTGCCCGGGGTGACCCCGATGGCGTTGACGATCAGCGCCAGCAGCGCGTCGGACCCCGAGTGCAGCAGCGGCACCTGGACCACCGAGCTCAGCCGCACCGGGCCCGGGCGCACGGCCTCCCACACCACCCGGCCGCTGGACACGACCAGGTCGACCGCGAGGTAGCCGAGCAGGGCGGCCAGCGCCCGGGGCGACAGCCGGCCGGTCGATGGCTCCCGCGGGATGCGGAAGACCGCCAGCACCACTGCTGCGACGAGCACCCCGGACAGCACGTGCAGCACGCTGGTGCTGTCCCACAGCAGCAGCCAGACGGCGACCAGCCAGCCGATCATCGCGACACGCGTCACGGCGGGCTCCCGGCGGCGGCGACCGCGGCCCGGTACGCCGCGTTGGCAGCGAGGTCGGTCGCCGCGGTGTCGCAGTACGCGGCCAGCGGGCCGGCGACCACGGTCAACCCCAGCAGCGCGCCGACCAGCGCTGCGGTCGCACCGACCATCACCCGCGGCCGGGGGCCCGGGGCCGGGGGGAGTACGTCGGCGCCGACAGCACGCGGGCGCGGCTGCGGCTGCGGCTGCGGCTGCGGCGCCCAGCGTTCGGTGTCGCCCCAGAACACCTGAGACCACGCGCGCGCCACCACCCACAGCGTCAGCAGGCTGGTGAGCACGGCGACCGCCGCGACCGCCGTACCGCCGGGACCAGCCGCGATCCCGGCCTGCAGCAGGCCCAGCTTGGCCAGGAACCCCGACAGCGGTGGGATCCCGGCCAGCGACAGCGCGGGCACGAGGTAGAGCAGCCCGAGCGCCGGGGCGGCGCGCGCCAGCCCGCCGAGCCTGGCCAGCGACAGCGTCCCGGTCCGCAGCTCGACCAGCCCGGACACCAGGAACAGCGCGGTCTGCACGGTGATGTGGTTGACCATGTAGAGCAGCGTCCCGGCCAGTCCGGCGACGCCGCCGACCGCGATCCCGTAGGTCATGAACCCGATGTGGCTGACCAGGGTGAACGAGAGCAGGCGTCGCAGGTCGTCCTGCGCCAGCGCCCCCAGGATCCCGACGGCCATCGTCAGCACCGACACCACCAGCAGCAGGGTGCGCAGCTGGGACCCGCCGAACAGCAGCGTCTCGGTCCGCAGGACGGCGTACACCCCGACCTTCGTCAGCAGCCCCGCGAACACCGCCGTCACCGGCGCCGGCGCCGTCGGGTAGCTGTCCGGCAGCCACGCGGCCAGCGGGAACACCGCCGCCTTGACCCCGAACGCGACCAACAGGGTCAGCTGCAGCGCGGTCCGCAGGCCGCCGGGCAGCGCGGCCAGCCGGTCGCCGAGGTCGGCCATCGTCACCGAGCCGGTCGCGCCGTAGACCAGCCCGATCGCGGTCAGCAGCACCACCGAGGACACCAGGCTGACCACGACGTAGGTCATCCCGGCCCGGACCCGTTCCGCCGTTCCGCCCAGGGTCAGCAGCACGTAGCTGGCCGCCAGCAGCACCTCGATCGCGACGTAGAGGTTGAACAGGTCCCCGGCCAGGAAGGCGAGCGACACCCCGGCGCACAGCACCAGGTAGGCCGGGTGGAAGACGTCGACGGCGCCCCGCCCGTCCCCGTCGGTGTCGCCCTGCCCGGTCGCGTACACCAGCACGCAGGCGATGACCGCCTGGGACACCAGCAGCAGCAGGGCCGACGTTCGGTCGGCGACCAGGGTGACGCCCAGCGGCGCGGCCCGGTCGCCGATCGCCAGGGCGACGGCGCCGGCGGTGCGGACCTCGACGAGCACGGCCACCGACACCGTGAGCGTGGTCGCGACCGTCAGCAGGCTGACCAGGCGGCGCGCGGCCAGCCGCGGACCGATCGCCAGCGACAGCCCCGCGGCCCCGATCGGCAGCGCGACCGGCAGCACGAGAGCGGCGTTCACCGTCCGCTCCCGGGCAGCACCGCGAGCTCGTCGTGGACCGGGATCTCGTCGTGTTCGGCGCGGTCCTCGTCCTCGGCGCTGTCCACCCCGCCCGGCCCCGGGTCGTCGGTGGACGGGTCGGCCCGGCCGCTGTCCCGGTCCCGCGCCACTCGCTGGTCCTCCACGTCGTCCTGCACCTCGTCGGACCCGGTCAGCTGCCACGAGCGGTAGGCCAGCGTGAGCAGGAAGCAGGTCACCGCCATCGAGATCACGATCCCGGTGAGCGCCATCGCCTGGGGCAGCGGATCCGCCAGGCCCGGGCCGGCGCCGGCCGCGGTGGGGAACGGCGGCAGCCCCGCGCGACCGGCGACGGTCAGCACCAGCAGGTTGGCGCCGTGCCCGAGCAGCACGAACCCGAGCAGCACCCGGGTGAGGCTCCGCTGCAGGACCAGGGACGTGCCGAACGCGAACAGGCCGCCGACGACGACCGCCAGGGTCAGGTTGCCGGTCACGAGGCCCGCCCGCGCTCGGTCGGGGCGCGCCGGGCGATCTCGACCCCGAGGCCGCGCAGCACCGCCAGCACCATGCCGACCACGACGAGGTAGACGCCGGTGTCGAAGACGACGACGGTGACGAGCTTGACGTGCCCGAACACCGGCAGGTCGCCCTCCAGGACGGCGGACTGCAGGAACTCGCCGCCGAACACCCAGGCACCCGCACCGGCGATCGCGGCCAGCGCCAATCCTGCGCCGAGCACCGCAGCGGCCGGCACCGGTGCGACGTCGAGCAGGTCGCGGCTGCCCCCGGCCAGGTAGCGCAGGGCCAGCGCGAGGCCCAGCACCAGCCCACCGGCGAACCCGCCGCCGGGCAGGTCGTGCCCGGCGAACAGCAGGTAGACGGAGAACACCGCGATCGTGTGGAACAGCAGCCGCCCGGCGACCTCGAGCACCACGTAGCGGCGGGTGGTGGCCAGGCCGGGCACCGCCGCGGCGCCGGCGGCGACGCTGCCGCGGCGCGCCGACCCGCGCGCCCGCGCTGGGTGCGGCTCCACCCGGCGGCCGGCCGCCACCAGGCTGAGGATGCCGACGGCGGCGATCGCGATCACCGAGATCTCGCCGAAGGTGTCCATCGCGCGGTAGTCGGTCAGCAGCACGTTGACGGCGTTGAGCCCGCCGCCCTCGGGGTAGGCCACCGGCAGGTACCGCGGCCCGACCGGGTCCGCGGTCCGCGAGGTGGGAGCGGCCAGCACCAGCACCGCCGCGGTGACCCCGACGGCAATCGAGACGGCCAGGCGCACCGGCCGGCGGACCCCGAGCGCGCGCAGCCGGGCGATGCCCGTCGGCCGGCGGGCCCGGACCGCCCCGTCCGCACCGCTTGCCCGGACCGCACCGCTCGCCCGGACCGGCGCCGGCGCGGGCGCCGCCCGCCGGGCGAAGGTCCGCGGCAGGGCCCGCAGCACCAGGACGAACGCGACCAGGGTGACGGTCTCCACCAGCAGCTGGGTGAGCGCCAGGTCCGGGGCGCCGTGCACCAGGTAGAGCAGGGCCACGCCGTAGCCGACGGCGCCCACCAGCAGGACGGCGGTGAACCGGCGGTGCGCGCGGGTGGCGGTGGCCGCGGCGACCAGCACGACCCCGCCGATCAGCGCCTGCGTGGGGGTGTCCCAGAGCCGCACCCGGACCGGTGCCGCCCCGGTGGCCAGCGCGATCGCCGGCGCCACGGCGAAGGTGGCCATGGTGGTGCCCAGGTAGACCGGCAGCGACCCGACCTGGGTGCGTCCGGTGACCGCGTGGGCGAACCTGTCGACGGCGCCGACGGTCCGCCGGTAGCCGGTGTCGGCGTCCAGGCCGGGCGGCAGGTGCACGTGCAGCCGGGCCTGGAACCGCGCGAACGGCCGCCGCACGGCCACCAGCGCGGCACCCGCCCCCAGGGTCAGCGCGGACAGCCCGAGAGCGGTGTTCACCCCGTGCCACAGCGCGAGGTGCTCGACGGGCTCCGGGCCGGCCAGCCGGGCAACCCCCGCCACCAGCGGGTCGGCCAGTACCGGCGCCAGGCCGAGCACCAGGCCGGCCACCGCCAGGACCAGCCCGGGCAGCGCGAACCCGGCCGGGACCGGGGTGGTGGCGGTGGGCATGGCGACGGCGGTGGACCGCGCCTGGACCAGCGCGCCCACCCCGAGCCCGGGTGCGTCGCCCGCGGCCGTGGCGAGCCGGTCCAGTTCGGTCTTGGGCGGGCCGAACGCGCCGCCGACGAACCGGACCGAGTAGGCGACCGTGAGCACCGATCCGGCGACGAGCCCGACGAGGGGAACGATGCCACCGGGACCGGCGTGCAGGTAGACGCTGTAGGCCGCCTCCTTGCCGACGAACCCGGCCAACGGCGGCACCGCGGCCATCGACGCGCAGGCCAGCACCGCCGTCGCCAGCAGCACCCGGTGCCGGCGCCACAGCCCGGACAGCTCCCGGATGTCCCGGGTGCCCGCGGTGGAGTCGAGCACGCCGGTGGTCAGGAACAGCGATCCCTTGAACAGCGCGTGCGCAACCAGCATCGCGGCGGCCGCCGCGCCCGCCGCCGGCGTGCCGGAACCCGCCAGCACGGTGAGGAAGCCCAGCTGGCTGACGGTGCCGTAGGCCAGCAGCAGCTTCAGGTCGTACTGGCGCAGCGCCCGCCAGCCGCCGACCAGCATCGTCGCCAGCCCGACGCCGACGACCAGGGGCCGCCACGGGCCGGCGTCGGCCAGCGCGGGGGAGAACCGGGCCAGCAGGTAGATCCCGGCCTTCACCATCGCCGCGGAGTGCAGGTAGGCGCTGACCGGGGTCGGTGCGGCCATCGCCCGCGGCAGCCAGCTGGAGAACGGTACCTGCGCGGACTTGGTGAACGCGCCCGCCAGCACCAGCACGGCGCCGGCGGTGAGCGGTGCACCGGTCGGTGGGTCCGCCAGCAGCGCGGAGATCCGGTACGTGCCGGCGGCGTTCCCGAGCACGAGGAAGCCCAGCAGCATCGCCAGCCCGCCCGCACTGGTGACGAGCAGTGCCTGCACCGCGGCGCGGCGGGCCCGGCGGTCGGTCGGGGTGTGGCCGACCAGCAGCCAGCTGAAGACGGTGGTCAGCTCCCAGCCGACGTAGAGCAGCAGCAGGTCGTCGGCGGTGACCACGACGAGCATGGCGCCGGCGAACCCGGTCAGCAGCGCGGCGAACGCGCCCAGGCCCCGCTCGCCCTCGTGGAAGTACCAGGCGCAGTAGGCGAACACCACTGCCCCGATGCCGCCGACGGCGAACACCAGCAGCAGGGACAGCGCATCGAGCCGGAACGCCAGCGACAGGTCGAGCGCCGGCACCCAGCGGACAACCTGCGTCGGCGGGTCGGCGGACAGCGCGGCCGGGGCCTGGACCGCGGCCCACCCGACGGCGGAGGCGGGAACGGTCGCCAGCGCGAGGAAGGCCCGGCGGCCGAACACGCGGACCAGCGGCACCGCGAGCCCGGCGGCGACCAGGTGCACCGCCAGCACGACGAGCACCCGCGCCTCCCCGCCCTCGTTCCAGCTCGACAGTCCCTCGGCGACGGCGGTCGGGTCGTGCGTCGGTGTGTCCGCGAACCTAGCCGAGCGACCCGTTCCGGACCGGATGCGGCAGGCTGGCCGGGTCGGGGAGTCCGCCGGCACGCCGCCGGCTGTCGAGGAGGTCTGCGATGCCACGGGTGGAGACGCTGCTGCAGGGCAGCGACCTGGACACCAACCAGGGCGGCGTCGCGTTCTGCGCGGTGACCCTCGTCGAGGGGGCCGACGCCGACGGGCGGCTCCGGCGGATCGTCGTCGACACCGGCAGCTCCGGGCGCCTCGACGCGTTGACCGCGGCCCTGGCGCGGCGTGGGCTGACCGGGTCCGACATCGACACCGTGGTGTTCACCCACGCCCACTGGGACCACGTGCAGCTGCTCGACCCGTTCGACCGGGCAGTCTTCCGGGTCCACCCGGCCGAGCTCGACTACATCCGGCACCCCCATCCGGGCGACACGGCGACGCCCCGGTGGACCAGGGCGGTGCTCGACCGCTACGACGTCCGGGCCGTCGAGGGCGACGCGGAGCTGATCCCGGGCGTGCGGGTGGTCGAGGCGCCCGGGCACTCGGCCGGCACGATCGCGCTGGCCGTCGACACCGACGCCGGGGTGGCCGTGGTGACCGGTGACGCGGTGCAGAGCGCGACCGTCGCGGTGCACCGGCGCAACGGGCTGGTGTTCTGGGACGAGGAGCAGGCCAACCGGTCGGTGTCCCGGCTGGTGGACCTCGCCGACGTCCTGCACCCGGGCCACGACCTGCCCTTCCGGCTGTCGCCGTCCGGCGCCGTGGAGTACGTCGAGGACTTCGACCTGACCGTGACCGGGCTGGCCGCGGACACCCCCGGGCTGCGGTTCGCCCCGCGCAGGCCGTTCGCCCCGACGGTGCTCGTGCCGCCCGGGCCGCCGCCCGGTTGATCGCTAGGGTCCGGGCCGTGCCGACGGTCCGCAGTGACGTGCTCGACATCGCCTACGGCGAGCTGGGCGACCCGGCGGGCCCGGTCGTCGTCCTCGTGCACGGCTGGCCCGACGCGGCGCGCGGCTGGCGCCCGGTCGCGGAACGGCTGTCGGTCGCCGGCTGGCGGGTGCTGACGCCGGACAACAGGGGCACCGGCGCGACGGCGTTCCTGGATCCCGGGGCGCCCCGCGACGGGTCGGGCGCCGCGCTGGCGCGGGACACCCTGGACCTGGTCGACGCGCTGGGCATCCGGCGGTTCGCGGTGGTCGGGCACGACTGGGGCGCGCGGGTGGCCTACACCCTCGGCGCGCTGGAGCCGGAGCGCGTCGCCGCGATCACCGCTCTCGCGCTGCCCTACCAGCCGGCCGGGGCGTTCGCCGTCCCGTCCTTCGCCCTGGCCCGGCCGTTCTGGTACCAGTGGCTGATGTACGTCGATGCCGGCGTCGCGGCGATCCGCGCCGACCCGGTCGGCTTCGCCCGCGAACAGTGGGACACCTGGAGCCCGCCGGGGTGGTTCGACGAGGTGGAGTTCGCCGCGACGGCTGAAGAGTTCGGACCGGACTGGGTCGCGGTCACGCTCAACGCCTACCGGTCCCGCTTCCTGGCCGACGAACCCCGGGACAGCCGGTACCACGGCATCCGACGGCGGCTGGCGGCGACCGAGCGGGTCGCCGTGCCCACGCTTCTGCTGCAGGGCGGCGCCGACGCCTGCGACCCGCCGGCCGCATCGGCCGGGCAGGACGGGTGGTTCGACACCTACCGCCGGGTGGTGCTCGACGGGGTGGGCCACTTCCCGCACCGCGAGGCGCCGGACCGGGTCGCCGACCTGGTGCTGGAGCACCTGGCCGAGCACGCGCGTCCTCAGTAGGAGTACGGGAAGCCGGACCAGTCCGGGGAGCGGTGCTCCAGGAACGCGGCGCGGCCCTCGACGGCCTCGTCGGCGCCGTAGGCCAGCCGGGTCGCCTCGCCGGCGAACACCTGCTGGCCGGCCAGGCCGTCGTCGGCGAGGTTGAACGCGAACTTGAGCATCCGCACCGCGGTCGGCGACTTGCCGACGATCTCGTGTGCCCACTCCAGAGCGGTGCTCTCCAGCTCGGCGTGCGGGACGGAGGCGTTGGCGGCGCCCATCGCCACCGCCTCGTCCGCGCTGTACGCCCGGCCCAGGAAGAAGATCTCCCGCGCCCGCTTCTGCCCGACCTGGCGGGCCAGCAGCGCGGAGCCGTAGCCGCCGTCGAAGGACCCGACGTCGGCGTCGGTCTGCTTGAACCGCGCGTGCTCGCGGCTGGCCAGGGTCAGGTCGCAGACCACGTGCAGGCTGTGCCCGCCGCCGGCCGCCCAGCCGGGGACGACCGCGACGACCACCTTGGGCATCGTCCGGATCAGCCGCTGGACCTCGAGGATGTGCAGCCGCCCGGCTCGCGCCGGGTCGGTTCCGCCGGCCCCGCCGGCAGCACCCACGGGGCCTGCGTAGCGGTAGCCGTCCCGGCCGCGGACCCGCTGGTCCCCGCCGGAGCAGAACGACCGGCCGCCGTCGCGCGGTGAGGGCCCGTTGCCGGTGAGCAGCACGCAGCCGACGTCGCCGGACATCCGCGCGTGGTCCAGCACCCGGTAGAGCTCGTCGACGGTCTCCGGGCGGAACGCGTTGCGCACCTCGGGCCGGTCGAAGGCCACCCGCACCACCGGCGCGTCGCGCACCGAGCCAACGGGCCCGGGCATGACGTGCCGGTGGTAGGTGGTGTCGGTCAGCCCGTCGAAGCCCTCGACGGCTCGCCAGACGGCCGGGTCGAACAGCTCGGAGACCGGCGCCGCCGGGTGTGGCGGGTCAGCCACGGCGGGCGGCGCGCACGCGCGCGAGGAGCACCAGCGCCGCCGCGAGCCCACCCGCGGCGAGCGCCACCACCCGGCCCTGGCCGCGCCAGGTGGTCGCGGCCACGCCGCGGACGTCCACCGCCGGGGAGCCGGTGAGCAGCCGCCCGAGCCGGCTGTCGATGCCCGCGCCGAAGCGGCCGACCACCCCGTTCGGCCCGGTGACCTCCAGCGTGATCCCGCCGGCGGACAGCGCACTGCCCAGGGTGGCGGTGCGGTTGCGGTCGTTGGAGCCGAGCGACCGGATCAGCCGGGCCGGCTGGTCGGTCCGGACGGTCACCGTCGAGCCGTCGGCGGTGACCGTCCCGGTGGCCTGGCCGCCGCCGGGCGCCTCGACGGCGAACCGGAGGTCGGCGTCGATCCGCAGCTGTCCGGCCGCAGCGGTCAGGAGACGCGCCCGTTGCTGGCGCCGCTGTTCTCCTTGTCCGAGGTGGTGATCCGCAGCGTGCCCTGGAGAGTCCAGGTGGCGACCTCGGCGTTCGGGCCGGTGGTCTTCGGCACCCCGACCTTCATGTTCACGAAGGTGTAGTCGATGACCGCTTCGCTGCCGGTCAGGTAGGACCACATCAGCTTGCCGAAGTCGGCGATGTCGGTGACGTTGCCCTGCGCGGGTGTCGTTGCGGTCTCAGTCATGGGGCGGGCTCCTCGGTTCGGCCACCGGGGGGCCGGCGGCGGCGTGATCTCCACCATCGCAGGTGCGGAGCAGTCACGGACAGTCGGGGCTCGACCTCGCCGTGCAGGCAGCCCGGCTCCGATGGACACCCCGATCCGCCGGCGGTCTACTGGTCGCCCGGCAACGACCGGTCCAGCACCTCCGCCCGCCGGGCAGTTCCGCCCGCGGGCGTCCCGACCCAGCCGGAGGCCACGGTGACGCACCCCGCGCTCGACCCGCGACAGCAGGCCCGACGGTGACCGGCTCGAGCAGCCGGGGCACCGTGCCCCTCGCGGTCGCGCCGGCACTCGCTGCCGGGGTCTTCACGGTCAGCCGGCTGCTGAAGCGGCGGGCCGCACGTTCCCACGCCGGCGGGCACACGTGGGTGGTCACCGTCGCCCTGCCCGCGGACCAGGTGCTGCCCGGTGGCCGGCCGCCGGCGCCGCTGGCCCGGTTCGGCGACGCGGTCACGGTCACCACCCGGCCGCCGGCGGACCCCGGCAAGGGCACCGAGCTGGTCGTCACCGTGAACAGGCCCGGCAAGGCCTCGGCCGGTGACGTGCGCTCCGCGCTGCGCCAGGCGAAGCAGCTGCTGGAGACCGGCGAGATCCTGCGCAACGACCCCGTCCCGCACGGCCGGCGCAGGCCAACCCCGAGCGGCCTGCTGCTGGAGGCCGCCACCCGCCGCGCACCGAAGGAGGGAGTGTTGTGAGAGCACTGTGCTGGGAGGGCGTCAACAAGCTGAGCGTCCAGACGGTCCCGGACCCGACGATCCTCAACGACCACGACGTGATCCTGCGGATCACCCGGACCGTCACCTGCGGTTCGGACCTGCACCTGATCGGCGGCTACATCCCGTTCCTGCGCGCGGGCGACGTGCTCGGCCACGAGTTCGTCGGCGTCGTGGTGGAGAAGGGCTCTGCGGTCACCCGGCACCAGATCGGCGACCGCGTCGTCGTCTGCTCCTTCATCGCCTGCGGGAACTGCTGGTACTGCAAGAACGAGCTGTGGTCGCTGTGCGACAACGGCAACCCGAACCCCGGGATCACCGAGGGCCTGTGGGGTGCCGCGCCCGGCGGCTGCTTCGGCTACTCCCACGCCCTCGGGGGCTGGGCCGGCAGCCACGCCGAGTACATCCGGGTGCCCTACGCCGACCGCGGCGCGTTCCCGATCCCCGACGGCGTCTCCGACGAGCGGGCGCTGTTCGCGTCCGACTCGGTGCCCACCGGCTGGACCGGGGCGCACCTGGCCGGCACCCGGCCCGGCGACGTGGTCGCGGTGTGGGGGGCCGGGGCGGTCGGCCAGATGGCGGCGCGCTCGGCGATGCTGCTCGGGGCGGAGAAGGTCGTCGTCATCGACCGCCTGCCCGAGCGGTTGGAGCAGGTCCGCCGGTACGTCGGCGCCGAGACGCTGGACTTCACCGAGACCGAGACGCTGCCCGCGCTGCGGGAGATGACCGGCGGGCGCGGGCCGGACGTGTGCATCGAGGCCGTCGGCATGGAGGCGCACAGCGCGGGCGGCCAGCACGTCTACGACATGGTCAAGCAGACCCTGCGGCTGGAGACGGACCGCCCGGCGGCCCTGCGCGAGGCGATCATGGCGTGCCGCAAGGGCGGCAGCGTGTTCGCCCTCGGGGTGTTCGGCGGGTTCCTCGACAAGTTCCCGATGGGCGCGCTGATGAACAAGGGACTGACCTTCCGCGGCGCCCAGCAGCACGGCCACCGCTACATCGCGGACATCCTGGCCCGGATGGAGCGCGACGAGATCGTCACCGATCACCTGGCCACGCACACGATGAGCCTCGAGGACGCGCCGAAGGGCTACGCGATGTTCAAGGAGAAGACGGACGGCTGCGTCCGGGCGGTGTTCGTCCCGTAGCCGGTCGGTCCCCGACTGTCGCTTCGCGACCGGCTCCGGTGCGGAAGCCGCGCCGGGCCAGCCAGCCGACGTGCCGCAGGTCGGCGGTCAGCCGCCCGACCCCGACCCGTCGGGCGGCGGGCCCGGCCGGTGGGGGAGCGCAGTAGCCGGCTGCCGCGAGCGCGCGGTGCGCGAGATCGGCGACGTCGGCGTGCCCGGCCGGTCCGGGGTGCAGCCCGTCCAGCGACAGCGACCGCAGCCCGATCCGGTGCTGCTGGGCGCCGATGTCCACCACCGTCACGCCGTGCCGGGCAGCGACCTCGCGGACGGTCCCGTTGACGTGCCCGATCCGCTCGCGGACCCGCCGCCGGGTCGCCGGGCCCAGCGGCAGCGTCCGGACCAGGTCGTGGAAGGTCCCGGTCAGCACCGGGCCGCCGGCCACCACGAGCTCCTCACGCGCGGTTGCGAGCAGCCGGTCGAGCGCGGCCGCGTACCGGTCCTGGTCGAAGGTGGCGGACAGCACGTCGTTGTAGCCGCCCAGGCAGGTGACCAGGTCCGCCCGGCCGTCGGCGGCCACGGCGTCGCGCGCCCGCGGGAGCTGGTCGTGGACGAACTCCACGACGTGCGCGCCCGCCCGGGCCAGCGACCGGAACTCCACCGCCTGGCCCCGCGCGGCGAGGCCGGTCACCAGGCGGCCGGCCCACCCGGTGCCGGCGACGACCGCAGTGCGCGCGGGCGCCACGTCGCCGACCCCCTCGGACAGGCTGTCGCCGAGCACCAGGACCCGCAGCGCCCGGTCGGTCGGCAGCCGCGTCGGGGCGGTCACGTCGGGGCGGTCACGTCGGGGCGCTCACGTCGGGCCGCCCGTCACGTCGAGCCCCGGCCGTCGGCCACGGCGAGGCGCGCGGCCTCCCGCTGCAGCCTGGCGCGGCGGCCGGCCCAGCGGGCGACGGGGTCGGCGAGCCGCGGCGCGAACGGGCCGATCACCGCCATCGCCAGCACGTAGGCACCGGCGGTCGGCCCGAGGGCGGGGGCGACTCCGCTGGTGACGGCCAGGCCGGCGATGACGATGGAGAACTCGCCCCGCGGCACCAGCGCGGCGCCGGCCCGGATGCGCCCGGGCGCGGCGATCCCGGCGCGGCGGGCGGCGAACCAGCCGGTCACCATCTTGGTGGCGATGCCCGCGATGATCAGGACGAACACCGGCAGCAGGACCGGCGGGATCGACCCGGGGTCCGTCCGCAGGCCGAACAGCACGAAGAAGACCGCCGCGAACAGGTCGCGCAGCGGCTCCAGCAGGGTCCGCGCGTTCTCCGCGACCTCCCCGGACAGCGCGATCCCCAGCAGGAAGGCACCGACCGCGGCGGAGACGTGCACGGCCTCCGCGGCACCGGCGACCAGCAGCGCCAGGCCCAGGATGCTCAGCAGCAACACCTCGGCGCTCGGCGTGGAGATCAGCCGGGACAGCGCGTGGCCGAAGCGGGTGGCGACGACCAGCACGACGACGAGGGTGACCACCGCGATCACCACCGACAGCGTGAGCGACCGGAACGTCGCGGCTGCCAGCAGCGCGGTCAGCACCGGCAGGTAGACGGCCATCCCCAGGTCCTCCAGGACCAGGATCGACAGCACGCTCGGTGTCTCCCGGTTGCCCAGGCGGCCGCCGTCCTGCAGCACCTTCGCCACGATCCCCGAGGAGCTGACGGCGGTCACCCCGCCCATGGCGACCGCTGCGGCGGGGCCCCAGCCCAGCACCAGCGCGACCGCCACCCCGGGCGCCGCGTTCAGCGCCAGGTCCAGTGCGCCGACCGGTGCCTGCCGTCGCAGGTTGCTGACCAGGTCGTCGGCGCTGTACTCCAGCCCGAGGACCAGCAGCAGCAGGATGATCCCGACCTCGGCGCCGACCTCGATGAAGTCGCCGGAGATCTGGACGGGCGCGATCCCGCCACTGCCGAACGCCAGGCCGCCGAGCAGGTAGAGCGGGATCGGCGACATACCCACCCGTGCCGCCAGCCGACCGAGGATCCCCAGGCCGAAGATGACGGCGCCCAACTCGAGCAGGACGGTCGCGACCTCCATCGCCGCCCTACCCGTCGGTGAAGATCGCGTCCACGGCTCCGACGCCCTCGGCGGTTCCCACGGTCACCACCTTGTCGTCCGCGCGGAACGCGAAGTCCGGCGCGGGCGAGGCGATGAACTCGCCCTTGCGGACCACGGCCACGATCGAGGCGCTGGTCCGGGTGCGGGCCTGCGTCGCACCGAGCGTGCGGCCGTCGTACGGGGACCCGGGACGCACGGTGATCCCGCGGGTCACCAGGCCCTCCACCTCGTCACGCAGGCGCTTGAGCCGCTGGATGATCCGGGGGGCGCCGAGCAGCTCGGCCAGGGCGTCGCTCTCCTCGTCGGACAGCTCGATCGAGGTGCTGCAGGCGTCCGGGTCGTCCGGGTCGTAGACCACGAGGTCGCGCTCGCCGTTGCGCTGGCTGACGATCCCCAGGCGGCGACCGCTGTGGGTGACGAAGTCGTGCCGCAGTCCGATGCCCGGCAGCCGGGTCTCTTCGATGTCCATGGAGCCTTCTGCGCCAGCAGGTGCCGCCCCCCGGTCCGGGTCCGGGGACAGGAGGCGAGCGGGCCCGGCGGTCGCGAGCCCCGCGCCACCCTAGGCCGATCCCGGCCAGGTGCCCTGGTGCTACCCACCGGGCGCCGCGCTGGCACACTCGGTGCGTGACCCAGATCACAGACGCCCAGGAGCTGCGGGAGCTGCTCGGCGAGCCCTCGGCGCGGGTGCTGGCCAAGGACCGGACCGCGCTGCACGAGCTGGACCGCCAGTGGCTCGCGGCGTCGCCGTTCTGCCTGGTGGCGACCGCCGGCCCGGACGGGACGTGCGACGTGTCCCCGAAGGGCGACCCGCCCGGATTCGCGCTGGTGCTCGACGACCGGACCGTCGCGCTCCCGGAACGCGCGGGCAACCGGCGGGCCGACGGGTTCGCCAATCTCCTGGGGAACCCGCACGTCGGGCTGGTGTTCTTCGTGCCCGGCCGCGGGGACACCCTGCGGATCAACGGCCGGGCGCGGTTGGTCCGCGACGAGCCGTGGTTCGACGCGATGGCCGTCCGCGGGACGCGGCCGCTGCTGGCGACCGTGGTGGACATCGAGCAGATCTTCTTCCACTGCTCGAAGGCGAGCCTGCGCTCGCAGCTGTGGGACCCGGCGAGCTGGCACCCGGAGGCCGTTCCGTCGCGGGCGCGGATCGCCCAGCGGCTGGAGCGGCCGGACGACTCGCTGGCGGAGCTGGAGCAGTACTACGGACCGGCGTACGCGAACGGCCTGTACCCGGCTCCCTGAGGGGGCTGGGCGTGACCGGCCGATCGCGAGCAGTGCTCGCTGGTTCTGTCGGTGGGCGTCCGTAGGTTCGAGGCATGTCGGTCGACGTCGAGGTGGCGCTGCACCCGCTGCAGCGCGTTCTCGGCGCGGTCGACGACGCTCTGGGCCAAGGCGGCGAGCCCGGTGACGCGGCGCTGTGGTCCCTTGGCGACCGCGAGGTCGATGCGCTCCTGGTCGGCCTCGAACGGTCGATCTCCCGGCTGCGCACCGGGTCGCTCGCCCTGGTCACCGAGGCGCGGGGCCGGAACCGGGCCGGTGCGTTCGGCGCGACCTCACATCAGGTGTGGGTGGCCGGCCTGGACGGGGTTTCCCCCGCCGAAGGCACGCGGCTGTCCGCCGCGGCCGCGGCACTGGATGCCGCCCGGCGCGATGCGGTGAGCGCACCGATCGTCGACGACGCGCTCGCCGGTGATGTGGGGGTGGCGCAGGCCGTCGTCGCGGCGCGAGCCGTCGCCGCGCTGCCCGACGAGCTCGACCCGCCGGCGCGACTGCGAGCCGTGGCCGTGATGCGCGAGCACGCCCGGGTGTTCGACCCCGCACAGCTCGCCCGCATCGGGGAGCGGCTCGTGTCGGTCGTCGACCCGGAGCGCGGCGACGCGCTCTTCGCCGCGCAGCTGGACCGCGCGGAACGAGTCGCCGCGCAGGCCCGATCGCTGACGATGTCCGCTCCGGAGTCCAGGGGTGGTCCGCGGCCGGTTCGTCCTGCCCGCGGTCGATGCGGAGGTGGTGGCGACCGCCCTCCGGCCGCTGGCCGCCCCGCGCCCGGCGACTCCGGCCGCGGTGGGTGGGGAGCCAGGGCGGGACCCGTGGACGCACCCCGCCGCTGCGGGCGGAGCGGAGGCCGCCCGGGACCCGCGCACGTTCGGTCAGCGGATGGCGGACGCGCTGGTGGAGCTGGCCACCGCGGCCCTGTCCGCCGGGGACCTCCCAGCGGGCGGCGGTGAGAAGCCGCAGCTGGTCGTCACGGTGGGGCTGGACCAGCTCCGCAGCCGCACCGGCGTGGGCGAGACCCTGGACGGCTTTCCCGTCAGCCCCGCGCGCCTGCGCCGGATCGCGTGCGACAGCAGCGTCCTGCCGGCAGTGCTCGGCGGCGCCGGGCAGCCGCTGGACATCGGCCGGGAGACCCGCGTCGTCCCGACCGGCATGCGCAGGGCGCTGGTGCTGCGCGACAGCGGGTGCGCATTCCCGGGCTGTGACCGCCCAGCGGGCTGGTCCGACGCTCACCACATCCGCCACTGGGCAGACGGCGGCCCGACCGCGCTGGGCAATCTGGTCCTCCTGTGTGGCCACCACCACCGCACGGTGCACGGCACCGCGTGGACTGTGACGATCGACGCGACCGGGCACCCGGTGTGGCGGCCGCCACCGTGGGTGGCCCCACCCGGCACCGTCCTGCGGTCCCGGCATCCGGGAGACTGCGCGGCGTGCCGGACCTGAAGACGCTGACCTTCTCGATCCCGTTGACCACCCGGTTCCGGGGGATCGAGGTCCGCCAGGGGATGCTCGTGGCCGGGCCCGCGGGCTGGGGGGAGTTCGCGCCGTTCGACGACTACTCCGACCAGCAGGCACTGCCGTGGTGGCGGTCGGCGGTCGAGGCCGCGTTGCTCGGCTACCCGACGCCGGTGCGCGACCGGGTGCTGGTGAACACCACCGTTCCGGCGGTCGGCCCCGAGCAGGCCCGGGAGCTGGTCGCCGCGGCGGGCTGCCGCACGGCCAAGGTCAAGGTCGCCGAGCCGGGGCAGTCGCTGGCCGACGACGTCGCCCGAGTCGAGGCGGTCCGCGACGCGCTCGGGCCGGCCGGCGCCGTCCGCGTGGACGCGAACGGCGGGTGGGACGTCGACGACGCCGTCACCGCGATCCGGGCGCTGGACGCGGCGGCGTCCACCGGCGGCGGGTCCGGCCTGGAGTACGTCGAACAGCCGTGCGCGACCGTCGCCGAGCTGGCGGCGGTGCGCCGCCGGGTCGAGGTACGGATCGCCGCCGACGAGTCGATCCGGCTCACCGAGGACCCGATGGAGGTCGTCCGCGAAGAAGCGGCCGACGTCGCGGTCCTCAAGGTCGCGCCACTGGGCGGGGTCCGGCGCGCGCTCATCCTGGCCGAGCGGCTCGGGCTGCCGGTGGTCGTGTCCAGTGCGGTGGACACCTCCGTCGGGCTCGCCGCCGGGGTCGCGCTGGCCGCAGCGCTGCCGGAGTTGCCGTTCGCCTGCGGGCTGGGCACCGGGACCCTGCTCACCGACGACGTCACCGCCGACCCGCTGGTCCCCGTCGACGGCTTCCTGCCGGTGCGCACGGTCACCCCGGACGGGCCGTCGCTGGCCCGCACCGCCGCCGACTGGCGGACCCGGCGGTCGTGGCTGCGCCGCTCCGTCCTGGTCCGGCGAGCAGGCGGGGAGATCATCGCGCTCGCCGAGTAGCCCGGGAGCGGGCCCGTGCGCCGTTCCGTCCGCCCGACCGGCCAGACTGGGGGCGTGCCGACGTTGACCATCACCCGCGGCCTGCCCGGGTCGGGCAAGACCGCGTGGGCGGTGGCGCAGGTCCGGGCGGCACCCGGCCGGGTGGTCCGCATCGAGGACTCCGAGCTGCGCCGGATGCTCGTCGACGGCCAGTCGGTCGACTGGGCCGTCGAGCACCGGCTCGTGCTGGCCCGCGACGCCTACGTCACCGCGCTGCTGCACCAGGAGTTCGACGTGATCGTCGACGACGTCAACCTGTCCCCGCGGGTCGGCCGGCGCCTGGCCGAGCTGGCCGGGCGGCGCGGCGCAGGGTTCGCGGTCCAGGACTTCACCGACGTGGCGCTGGCGGACTGCATCCGGTCCGACGCGGCCAACCCGGACGGGGTCGGCGCGGCAGTGATCACCCGGTTGTGGGAGGAGAACCTGCGCGGCCGGCCGCTGCCGCTCCCCGTTCCCGAGGGCCGGCCGGACGCCGCGGGCCGCCCGTACGTCCCGGTCGACGGGGCCCCGAAGGCGATCCTCGTCGACATCGACGGCACGGTGGCGCTGCTCGGCACCCGCAGCCCGTACGAGGAGTCCCGCGTCGACCAGGACGCGCCCAACCCGCCGGTGATCAGCACCGTCCGCGCGCTGGCCGCCGGCGGCAACCGGATCGTGTTCTGCTCCGGGCGCAGCGAGGACTCGCGCCCCGCGACCACCGCCTGGCTGGCCCGGCACGTCGGCGTCCCGTACGAGACGCTGCTGCTGCGCCCCTCCGGTGACCGGCGCCGCGACGCCGTGGTGAAGCTCGAGCTGTTCGACTCCGCTGTCCGCGACGTGTACGACGTGCTGTGCGTGCTGGAGGACCGGGCCAGCGTCGTCAAGGCGTGGCGGTCGATCGGCCTCACCGTGCTGCAGGTCGCCGAAGGCGACTTCTGATGGGGCCAGTCGCCGAAGGTGACTTCTGAGCGCGGAAGGCGCGTCGGGCGGCGCGTCCGAGGACGTGTGGCCGCCGTCCCAGGCGTTCGCCGAGGTGCTGGTCGACGAGCTCGTCCGGTCCGGCGTGCGGGAAGCAGTGCTCTCGCCGGGTTCCCGCAACGCCCCGCTGTCGTACGCGCTGCTGCGCGCCGACCGGGCCGGGCGGCTCCGGCTGCACGTCCGGATCGACGAGCGCACCGCCGGCTTCCTCGCGCTCGGCCTCGCCCGCCGGTCGCACGCACCGGTCGCGGTGACGTGCACGTCGGGCACCGCGGTGGCGAACCTGCACCCCGCCGTGGTCGAGGCCGACGTGTCCGGGGTCGCGCTCGTGCTGCTCACCGCCGACCGGCCGGCCCACCTGCGCAGCACCGGCGCGAGCCAGACCATCGACCAGGTCGGCATCTTCGGCTCCGCCGCCCGCCTGGCCGTCGACGTCCCCGCCCCAGGTGCGCCGGGGACGGGGACCGGGTCGCCGGTCACCGTCGGAGCGGCCGACAACGCCGCGTGGCGGTCGCTGGTCTGCCGGGCGGTCGACGCGGCGCGGGGAGCGAGGTCCGGGCGGCCGGGGCCGGTACAGCTCGACGTCGGGTTCAGCGAGCCCCTCGTCCCGGTGCCGCTGCCGGCGGAGCTGCCGCCGGCGTTGACAGGTCGCTCCGACGGAGAGCCGTGGACCCGGCTGCCGTCCGGACGACCGGCAAGGGCGATGGGGGACGACGACCGGCCCGCGCCGCGGAGCCGGACTCTGGTCGTGCTCGGGGACGGCGCGGACCCGGCCGTCCGGGGCCTCGCGGACCGGGCCGGCTACCCGGTGGTCGCCGAGGCGACGGCGTGGGAGGTCGCGGGAACCGGTGCCCTCTCCGCCGGGTCGCTGCTGCTCGGCTGTCCCGAGCTGGTGACCGGTGCTCCGCCGCTGCGGGTGGTGCTGTCCGGCCGCCCGACCCTGGGTCGCGCGCTGGGAGCGTTGCTCTCCCGGTCCGACGTGGAGTGCGTGGTCGTCGCCCCGGCGGGGGACTGGGCGGACCCGCAGCACGCCGCCAGGGCTGTCGTCGTCGAAGCCGCGGACGTCGCCGGCCCGCGGGTCGACGCGGCGTGGGCCGACACGTGGCGCCGCGCGGACGCGGCCGCCGTGCGGGCACGGGACGCCGCGACCCGGGACGGCGTCGAGGGATCAGCGCTCGCGCGGTTGGTCCGGGATGCCGCCGCCGTGCCGGTCGGGGACGCAGCGGTCGCGGAAGCAGCGGTCGGGGACGCAGCGGTCGGGGACCGGCCGGGACTGCTCGTCTGCGCGGCGTCGCAGGCGGTCCGCGACCTCGACACCGCCGGACCCGTGCCCGGACTGGCGGTGGTGTCCAACCGCGGTGCCGCCGGGATAGACGGGACACTGTCGACCGCGGTCGGGGCGGCGCTGGCGCAGTCCACCCGCGCCTTCGCGCTCGTCGGGGACCTCGCGTTCCTGCACGACGTCACCGGCCTGGTGATCGGGCCCGGCGAGCCCCGGCCGGACCTCACCGTGGTGGTCGCCGACGACGACGGCGGCGCCATCTTCGCCACGCTGGAGTACGGCGGTCCCCAGCACACGGCCGCGTTCGAGCGTGTCTTCGGCACCCCCCACGGCGTCGACCTGCCGGGCATCTGCGCCGGCCTGCGGATCCCGTGCACCAGCGCCGCTTCCGCCGACGAGGTGCGAGCAGCGCTCGCCGACCGGACCGGCGGCGTGCGTGTCGTACACGTGCGCACCGACCGGGCCGGACGCCGGGACCGGGACGCCGCACTCCGCTCGTCGGTCCGCGCCGCGGTCGCCGCCGTCGTCGGCTGACCGCAGCCGTCGGTCGACCCGGTGTACCGGGACCGGCTCAGCGGGCTGGAACCACTGTCCGACCGCCCTCCGCTCTGGCAGCCTCGGGTGACGCGCTGCGGCCGGGGACGGGCGCGTTGTCCCCGACAGACCACGGTTCCCCGGACGACCGAGACGAAGGAGTCCTCGTCATGCGGCAGCTGGTCGCACTGGTGTTCAACTACTCGCTCAACGGGCTGCTCGCCGATGAGGGCACCGACTACTGGACGTTCTGCTTCGAGCTGCTGGACGAGCACGGCGGCCCGGACCACGACGACGAGACGCTCGACTTCCTCGCGAGCGCGTCCGCGCACGTCATGGGCCGCACCGCCTACGAGGGCATGGCCCCGCACATGCCGACCTCGACCAACCCCTGGGCAGACATCCTCAACGCCGGGCGCAAGGTCGTGCTCTCCACGACCATGACGACGGCCGACTGGGCCAACACCACCATCGCGGCCGGGGACACGGCAGCAGAGATCGACGCGCTGAGGCAGGGCGGGGACGGCCATCTCGTGGTGTGGGGCGGCGTCCGTCTCTGGCGCTCGCTCATGCGGCTGGACCTGATCGACGAGTTCCGCGTGAGCATGTACCCCTGGATCGCGGACCAGGGCACCCGGCTGTTCGACGACGTCCCCCCGTCTTACCGGCTCGACCTCGTCTCCAGCAGGCCCGACACCGGAGGCGTGCTCGAGCTGCAGTACCGGCGCCACCGGTGAACCGGGCGTTGGTTGACCGCGGCCGGCCGGCGCGGGTCGAATGGGACACCCGAGGAGAGGATCGCCGACGTGGCCGAGACGGCAGGCTCGTTCGCCGACGGGACGTTTGCGGCCGCGGTGCAGCGCGTGCTCGCGTTGCACCCCGAGGACGAACCGGGCCGGATCCTGCACGCACCCGGGCTGCGGACCGCCGGGAAGTTCTACGGGTTCGCCCAGGCCGCCGACCTCATGGTCAAGCTGCCCGCGTCCCGGGTCCAGGAGCTCATCGCCAGTGGCCGCGGCTTGCCGTGCTCTCCGCGGCCGGGCCGGCCGATGCGCGAGTGGGTCCGCCTCGAGGCGCTCGACGAGGAGTCGTGCGTGTCCTACCTGCTCGAGGCGCGGGCCTTCGTGCTCGGGGCGGTGGCCGCGCGATGACCGAGACCGAGACCGACACCGGAACGCCGTGGGAACCGCCGTTCGCCGGCACCGAGACCGAGCACCTGGTCGGCGCGCTCGAGCGACTGCGCGCGACCTTCCGCTGGAAGGCCGACGACCTCGACGCGGCCGGCCTGCAGGCCCGGGTCGGCGCCTCCGCGATGACCCTCGGTGGCCTGCTCAAACACCTCGCCGCCGTCGAGGACTACACCTTCACCGCAAAGCTGCGTGGAGAGCCGATCGGTGCCCCGTGGGACGCCCTCGGCTGGGACGGCACGAACGACTGGGAGTTCGCCTCCGCCGCCGACGACCCGCCCGCAGACCTGTACGCGCTCTGGGACGGCGCCGTCGAGCGGTCACGGGCCAGGCTCGGCACCGCACTCGCCGACGGTGGGCTCGACCAGCTGGTGGACATCTCCGGGCCGGACGGGAACCACGCCAGCCTCCGGCGGCTCGTCTGCGACCTGATCGAGGAGTACGGCCGGCACACGGGCCACGCCGACCTGATCCGGGAGGCCGTCGACGGCCGGGTCGGCGAGGACCCGCCGGCCGGATGGCAGCCCCGACCGAGCGGCTGACGCCGCCACCTGGGTAAGGAGGCGGTGACGCCGCGCGATCTGCCGGTCACGCGACGACACTGGAGCCGGTGACCCAGCAGACCGATCCCGCATCGCTCGCGCCGCACCTGGACAGCGAGCCGGGCGAGCCGATGCTGGACGCGGCGGACGCGGACCGGATCATCCCGCGCCGCGCACCCAAGGTCTGGAAGCCCAAGCGGGTGCTGGCCACGCCGGCCGCGCTGGAGTGGCCGCTCGGGCGCCGCACCGCCGAGCGGGCCGCCGCCGCCGGTGCCGAGGTGGTCGAACTCAAGGCCAACCGGCTCACCGACCTGCGTGGCGGCACCGACCGGGAGACCTACGCCCGGGCCAAGTCGACGCTCGCGCTCGTCGTCGCGCCGCCGTCCAAGCGCAAGCTGCAGCCGATCCCGCCGAGCGCGGACTGGCGGGTCGACCTGGCCGAGGGATGCCCGGCGCACTGCCAGTACTGCTACCTGGCCGGGTCGCTGTCCGGGCCGCCGGTGACCCGGGTGTACGCGAACCTGCCGGAGATCCTCGACGGCCTGCGGGCGTACGAGCCGCACTCCCCGGCGCCGGAGACGCTGCGCCGCCCGGAGGAGGGCACCACCTTCGAGTGCAGCTGCTACACCGACCCGCTCGCGATGGAGCACCTGACCGGGTCCGTCGCCGACACGGTCGCGCACTTCGGCGCCTGGGACGCCGACGTCCAGCTGCGGTTCACCACCAAGTACGACGCGGTCGACGGGCTGCTGGGGCTGGCGCACAACGGCCGCACGCGCATCCGGTTCAGCGTCAACGCCCTGGCGGTCACCCGGCGGTTCGAGGGCGGGACGGCGGCGCTGTCCGAACGGCTGCACGCGCTGCGCCGGTGCGCGCTGGCCGGGTACCCGGTGGGGCTGACGATCGCGCCGATCATGCCGGTCCCCGACTGGCGCGCCGAGTACGGAGCACTGCTCGCCGACGTCGCCCGGGCGGTCGACGGGATCAGTGCTCTCGATCTCACGGTGGAGATGATCACGCACCGGTTCACCCCCGGCAGCCGGGACGTCCTGCTCGGCTGGTACCCGCAGACGAAGCTGGAGATGGACACCGGGCAGCGCACGGTCAAACGCAACAAGTTCGGCGGGGTCAAGTACGTCTTCCCCAAAGAGCTGATGGCGACGATGCGGACCTGGTTCACCGGGTCCGTCGGCGAGCACCTGCCGACCGCCCGGATCCTCTACTGGACCTGAGCTTCCCCGGCGATCGGGGGAGTCCCAGCCGACTCAGCCGGGCGGCGGGGGAGCGGTGGACTCGCGCTCGACGAGCTCGGTCGCCAGCTCGACGTGGTGCGAGTCCAGCGTGTCCCCGTCGATCAGCCGCAGCAGCGTCCGCACCGCGACCCGGCCCATGTCCTGCAGCGGCGTGTGCACGGTGGTCAGCGGCGGGGTCGACCACGCCGCCATGTAGGTGTCGTCGAACCCGACCACGCTGAGGTCCTCCGGCACCCGCAGCCCGGCCCGGTGCGCGGCCTGGATGACGCCGAAGGCGGTCACGTCGGTGACCGCGAACACCGCCGTCGGCCGGTCCCCGGCCGCGAGCAGCCGGTCGGCCAGCACCACCCCGGTCTCGAAGCCGAAGTCGCCGTCGACGACCAGAGCCGGGTCCACGGGCAGCCCGGCGTTCTCCATCGCGGCCCGGAACCCGTGCTGCCGGGCCTGGTTGATCGCCGCGCCCGCGGGCCCGCCGGCGTAGGCGATCCGCCGGTGGCCCAGGTCGATGAGGTGCTCGGTGGCGGTCAGCGCACCGGTCCAGTTGGTGGCTCCGATGCTCGTCACCGCCGCCTGCGGGACGTGCACCGGGTCGATGACGACCAGCGGGAGCCCGGCCACGCCGAACCCGGCGAACTGCCGCGAGCTCAGGTCCGAGGTGACCACCAGGACCCCGTCGCGGCCGGCCTGCACCAGCCGGCGCGCCCAGCCGATCCCGTTGGTGTCACCCGCCGAGCCGTCGGAGAACCGGCCGACGACGACGTCCGCGCCGAGGTCGGTGCCGGCATCGGTCACCCCGCGGATCAGCTCGGTGGCGTACGGGCTCATGAAGTCGTCGAAGACCAGCCCGATCGTGCGGTGCCGCGACCCGGGCCGCCCGGCGGGGCGCCGCTTCGCCGTCGGCACGTACCCGTGCTCGTCCAGCAGCCGCTGGACCTGCGCGCGGGTCCCGGCGGCGACGTCCTCGCGGCCGTTGAGCACCTTGGAGACGGTCGCCAGCGACACACCCGCCGCGGACGCGACGGCACCGAGGGTGGGTCCCGCACGGGGAGCCCGGGCAGCGGTCACGACGGGAGCACCAGGGAGCCGTCGACCCGCCGCGGGACGTCCACGTCACCGTCGCGCAGCTCGACGGGCAGCAGCTCGGCCGGCACGTCCTGGTAGGAGACCGGCCGCAACCAGCGCGAGATGGCGGCCGCGCCGACCGAGGTCGTGCCGGCGTCGGTCGTCGACGGCCACGGGCCGCCGTGCTGCATCGCCCACGCGACGGCCACCCCGGTCGGGAAGCCGTTCCAGACGATCCGCCCGACGGTCGCGGCGAACCGGTCCAGCAGCAGGCGGGCCAGCGGCCCGTCGTCGGGTTCGGCGTGGACGGTGCCGGTCAGGGCCCCACCGAGCCGGCCGAGGACAGCGTCCAGGGTGGCCGCGTCCGGGTACCGGGAGACGACCAGGACCGGGCCGAAGCACTCGTCCAGCAGTGGACCGGTCAGCGCGTCCGGGTCGGCGGCCAGCAGCAGCGCCGACTGGCTGCCCGCACCGTCGCCCGGTGCGCCGGCCGCGCCCGGCGTGGCCTCGGCGCCGGTGGCCAGCACGCGAGCGCCCGGCGCCGCGGTCAGCTCCGCCGAGGCCCTGCGGAACTGCTCGCGCGTGCGCTCGGTCAGCATCGGGCCGGCCGCCGCCGCGGCGAACCGCTCGGTGAGCACCGCTTCCACGGCGTCGCCGTCCGCGCCGGCCGGTAGCAGGACCAGGCCGGGCTTGGTGCAGAACTGGCCGGTGCTGAGCAGCGCCGACCCGGCCAGCCCGTCCCCGATCGCGGCGGCCCGCGCGCGCGCTGCGCCGGCGGCGACGACGACGACGTTCAGTGCGCCGAGCTCGCCGTAGAACGGGATCGGTGCCGGCCGGGCGGACGCGGCGTCGAACAGCAGCCGGCCGACGCGCAGCGACCCGGTGAACCCGACGGCGGCGACGCCCGGGTGCCGCACCAGCGCCAGCCCCGCCTGCTGCCCGCTGATCAGCTGCACGCAGTCGGCGGGTGTGCCGGCGGCCGCGGCCCCGGCCCGCAGGGCGGCGGCGGCGAGCAGTGAGGTCCGCGGGTGCCCCTCGTGGACCTTGGCGACGACCGGGCAGCCGGCGGCGAGTGCCGACGCGGTGTCGCCGCCGGGGACGGAGAACGCGAACGGGAAGTTGCTGGCCCCGAACACGGCCGCGACCCCCCGCGGGCGCTGGATCCGGCGCAGGTCCGGGCGCGGGCCCATCGGCGTCGGCCCGGCGGGGTCGATCGTGGCCTCCAGGTAGCCGCCGTCGTCCAGCACGCCGGCGAAGAACCGCAGCTGGAACACCGTGCGTGTCAGCTCCCCACCGAGGCGGCCGGTGCCCAGCGACGTCTCCTCGTCCGCGGTGCGCACCAGCTCCTCGCGCCCGGCCTCCAGCGCGTCGGCCATCGCCCGCAGCAGCCCGGCCCGTCCGGCGCGGCCGAGCGCGTCGAGCGCGAGCCCGGCGTCGACGGCGCGTGCGCAGGCCTCGTCGACGGCGGCTGCGTCGTCGTCCGGCGCGGGCCGGGCCAGGTCCTGCGTCGCCGTTCCGGTGGTCGCGCCGGCCATCCGCCTGCCTCCTCGTGTGGGTGTGGGACGTCGACGCCGGGCCGTCGCCCCGAAAGTTCGCACCGTAGGTTTCGAAACTGTCCCGGTCAACCACCGCGGCAACGCCGCACCGACCGGCTCGTGGAGCCACGAGGAACGCCCCGAACGCACCCTTGACGGACCGTCCGGTCGTCCATACCGTCGTGCGCACCGCGAGAGCATCTCGATAACTTTCGATCGATGCTGCGGTCAGACGAGGAGTGGCTGGTGAGCGACGACGCTCTGGTGCAGGTGCGCACCGACGGCACGACCATGCTCGACAACCACGGCCAGCCGTTCCGGATGCGCGGCGTGTGCATCGGTGGCTGGCTGAACATGGAGAACTTCATCACCGGCTACGCGGCCAACGAGACGATGATGCGCGGCGCCGTCCGCACCGCGCTCGGGGACGACCGGTACGAGATGTTCTTCGACCGGCTGCTGACCAGTTTCTTCGGCGAGGCGGACGCGAGGTTCCTCGCCGAGACCGGCCTGAACTCGGTGCGGATCCCGGTGAACTACCGGCACCTGGAGAGCGACGCGCGCCCGTTCGAGATCATCGAGGACGGCTTCCGCCACCTGGACCGGGCGATCGCGGCGTGCGGCGCGAACGGGATCACCTCGGTGATCGACCTGCACGCGCTGCCGGGCTCACAGAACCAGCACTGGCACTCGGACAACTCGACGCACCGCGCACTGTTCTGGGAGCACCCGCACTTCCAGGACCGGGTCGTGCACATCTGGGAGGCCATCGCCGACCGGTACCGCGGCGACGTCCGGGTGGCCGGCTACAACCTGATGAACGAGCCCGCGGACGAGTCCCGCGCCGTCGTCGGCCCGTTCTACTCCCGGCTGGTGGCCGCGGTCCGCGCGGTCGACCCCGACCACACGCTGTTCCTGGACGGCAACACCTACTCCACCGAGTTCGACGTCTTCGGTGAGCCGTGGGACAACACCGTCTACACCTGCCACGACTACGTCCCTGCGGGCCTGGGTCGCGGCGGTCCGTACCCGGGGATCACCGAGGGTCAGTTCATCGACCGCGACGCGGTGCTGGCCAAGTTCCTCAAGCGCTCGGAGTACTCGCGCCGCACCGGAACCCCGATCTACGTCGGCGAGTTCGGGCCGATCTACACCGACGTCCCCGAGGTCGACGACCAGCGCCGGCAGATCCTCGCCGACCAGTTGGACATCTACCGCGAGCACGACGCGGGCTGGGCCATCTGGATGTACAAGGACATCGGTCGCCAGGGCCTGGTCAGTGCGGCGCCGGACTCGCCGTACCGCACCCGGTTCGCCGACTTCGTCGCCAAGAAGGACCGGCTCGGCGCCGACCAGTGGGGCAGCACGGGCGTCGGGGTCCGCGAGGTGACCCAGCCCGTCCAGGACCTGCTGGCCAAGGAGTTCCCGGACTTCACGCCGTACCCGTGGGGCCTCACCGACTGGGCCCGCACGCTGCTGCTGAACCTCACCTTCGCCCAGCCGCTGGTCGGCGAGTACGCGGACCTGCTGCGTGGGCTCGACGACAGCGAGCTGATCGCGCTGGCGGACTCCTTCGCCTTCGAGAACTGCGTCGTCCGCGAGCCGTTGCGCGAGCAGCTGTCCAAGGGCTGACGACGTGAGCAACGCTCCTGGAGCAGGCCACCCGTCCCACGGCGCAGACCCGCTGGTCCCGCGGCCGCTCGGCCGAACCGGCTGGGAGGTCACCGGCCTGTGCGTCGGGACTTCTGAGCTGGGTGACATCCCCGGCCTGTACGCCGAGGGCCCTCCGCCGCTGGAGCAGGTCCTGGCCACCGCCCGCGAGGCGTTCGCCGGCCCGCTGACCTTCGTCGACACCTCCAACGGCTACGGCAGGTCCGAGGAACGGCTCGGCGTGGTGCTGCGCGAACTCGGCGGTGTGCCGGACGGCATCCTGCTGGCGACGAAGGTCGATCCGGCCGACGGCGGCGCGTTCGACGGACCGCGGGTGCGCGAGTCGGTCCGGGAGAGCATGGACCGGCTCGGCGTCGACCACCTGCCGCTGGTCCACCTGCACGACCCCGAGCGGATCGGGTTCGAGGCGGCCACGGCGCCCGGTGGGCCGGTGGACGTCCTGCAGGAGCTGGTCGCCGAGGGCGTCGTGGACTCCCTCGGCATCGCCGGCGGCCCCGTGGACCTGCTGCGCCGGTTCGTCGACACCGGGGTGTTCTCGGTGGTGCTGACCCACAACCGGTGGACGCTGCTCGACCGATCCGCCGGAGCACTGCTCACCGAGGCCGGCGACGCCGGCGTGGCGGTGCTGAACGGCGCGCCGTTCGGCGGCGGGATCCTCGCCAAGGGCCCCGGCACCACGGACCGCTACGCCTACCGCACCGCGCCGGCCCCGGTGCTCGACGCCGCCCGCGCGATCGAGGCGGCCTGTCAGCGCGCCGGGGTACCGCTCGCGGCGGCGGCGCTGCAGGACTCCCTGCGCGAAGCGCGCATCACTTCCACCGTCGTCGGCTCCGCCAAGCCGGGCCGCCTGGCCCGGACGCTGGAGCTGGCGGCGATCCAGATCCCGGACACGCTGTGGGACGAGCTCGCCGAGCTCGTACCCGGACAGGAGCACTGGCTTCGATGAGCACGTCCCCGCTGTTGTCAGCCCCGCCGTTGTCGTCACCGGCACCGTCGGCCCCGACCACCTTCGCCGTCATCGGCAGCGGTTGGCGGTCGCTGTTCTTCCTGCGCCTGGCCGCCGCAGCGCCGGACCGGCTGCGCGCCACCGGCATCGTCACCCGCACCGCCGAGCGCGGGCAGGAGGTCACCGACGCGTGGGGCGTGCCGACCCACCGCTCCGTCGGGGACCTGCTGGCCGCCGAGCGCCCCGACTTCGTCATCGCCTCGGTGCCGTGGGCGCAGATGCCGGACTCGGTTCGTGAGCTGGTCGCCGCCGGCGTGCGGGTGCTCGCCGAGACCCCGCCGGCGCCGGACCTGGACGGGCTGCGCTCGCTGTGGGCCGACGTCGGCGCCTCCGGGTTCGTGCAGGTCGCCGAGCAGTACCTGCTGATGCCGGGCCACGCGGCCCGGCTGTCCCTGGTGCGGGCCGGCGTGATCGGCGAGCCCACCTCGGTGCAGGTGTCCTCCACGCACCTGTACCACGCGGTCTCGCTGATCCGCGGGCTGCTCGGGGTGGATCTCGAGGAGGTCGTCGTCTCCGCCCGGGACTTCACGGCACCGCTGGTGGACCCGCGCAGCTTCGGCGGCTGGGACACCGACGCGGTGCCGGAGCCGCGGACGACGACGCTGGCGACGCTGGACTTCGGCGGCCGCAGCGGGCTGTACGACTTCACCGACAACCAGTGGTGGAACCCGCTGCGGGAGCGCCGGATCGTCGTCCGCGGCTCCATCGGCGAGATCGTCGACGACTCCGTCACCCGGATGGTCGACCCGGTCAGCCCGGTCCTGTCGAGGCTGTCCTACCGACGCCGCGGCATCGACATGAACCTGGAGGGCGTCGACCTGGACTTCGTGTCCTTCGACGGGAAGGTCGTCTACCGCAACGCCTGGGCCGACACCCGGATGTCCGAGGACGACATCGCGGTCGCGCAGATCCTGGCCGACACCGGCGCCTGGGCCCGCGGCGAGGGACCCGAGCCCTACCCGCTGGCGCAGGGCTGCCAGGACCACGCGATCGGCCTGGCGATCGGGGAGTCGGCGCGCACCGGCGCCGACGTCCGCGTCGCCAAGGAGGTGTGGGCCTGATGCCGTTCGTCCGGATCGACCTGTCCGACAGCACGACACCGGAGCAGCGCTCCGCGATCGGCGACGCCGTCCACGCCGGGCTGGTGCGGGGCGTCGGGCAGCCGTGAGGGCAGCCGTCCTTCGGGAGCCCGGCAGCGGTCTGGCGGTCGAGGACGTCGAGCTGGACGAACCCGGGCCGGGTGAGCTGCTCGTCCGGGTCGAGGCGGCCGGGGTGTGCCACACCGAGCTGCACTACATGTCCGGCGACATCCCGTGCCCGCTGCCGGTCGTGCTCGGCCACGAGGGGACCGGGCGGGTCGAGCGGACCGGCGAGGGCGTGGACGACGTCGCACCGGGGGACCGGGTGGCGTTCACCTGGCGGCCGCGGTGTGGGCAGTGCCCGGCGTGCGTCGCCGGCCGGCCGGTGATGTGCGTGTACGGCAGGGTGCAGGCCCGCAGCGGCGGGCTGATGGACGGGACGACCCGGCTGCACCAGGGCGGTGACCGGGTGCACCACTTCCTCGGCGTCTCCTGCTTCGCCGAGCAGGCGGTGGTGTCCCGGCGCGCGGTGGTGCCGGTGGACGACGACGTGCCCGCCGCGATCGTCGCGATCAGCGGCTGCGCGGTGGTCACCGGGGTCGGCGCGGTCGTCAACGTCGGTGCGGCCGACGGCTCGCTGGCCGGCCGTCCGGTGCTGGTCGTCGGAGCGGGTGGCGTCGGGCTGTCCGCGGTGATGGGCGCCGTGCTCGTCGGGGCAGGCCCGGTCGTCGTGGTCGATCTCGCGCCGGCCAAGCTGGACCTGGCCAAGCGGCTGGGGGCGACCGACGTCGTCGACGCGAGCGGGCTGTCCGCCGACGAGGTCGTCGCCGCGGTCGCGGACCTGACCGGCGGCGGGGCGGAGCTGGCGGTCGAGGCCGTCGGCGCACCGGCCACGCTGTCCCAGGCGTTCCGCGCGCTGCGTCCCGGCGGCACCGTGGTCGCGGTCGGCCTGGCCGCGGTGGGCGCCTCGGCGTCCATCCCGGTCAACGAGCTGGTCCAGCAGCAGAAGCGGCTGGTCGGCAGCCTGTACGGCTCGGCGAACCCGCCCGTGGACCTGCCCCGGCTGCTGGCGCTGTACCGGGCCGGCCGGCTGCCGCTGGACGACCTGCTCGGGCCGGCGTACCCGCTGGCCGACGTGGGCCGCGCGTACGACGAGCTGCG
>CAXTBU010000005.1:35997-39248 GCA_964242885.1 uncultured Actinomycetales bacterium | reverse complement strand
GCGGAGTTCGTCACCCACTTCGCCGCGCAGGGCGCGTTCGTCGGCTTCGTCGATCTCCAGGACGACGCGGGCCGCGCGCTGGCCGACGCGATCGCCGCCGCGGGCCACCCGCGTCCGGTGTACCGCCACGCCGACGTCCGGGACATCCCCGGCTACCAGCAGGTGATCGCCGAGATCGCCGACGAGCTGGGCCCGGTGACGGTGCTGGTCAACAACGCGGCCAACGACGCCCGGCACGCACCCGAGAAGGTGGACCCGGCGTTCTGGGACGAGCGGATGCGGGTCAACCTGGACCACCAGTACTTCGCCACCCGCGCGGTGGTGCCGATGATGCGGGCCGCCGGCGGCGGTTCGGTCATCAACCTGGGCTCGATCAGCACCCACATCAAGCTGACCGAGCTGGTGGTCTACCGGACCGCGAAGTCGGCGGTGGAGGGCCTGACCCGGGCGCTGGCGCAGGAGCTCGGGCCGGACCAGATCCGGGTGAACTGCGTCATCCCCGGCTGGGTGATGACGCCGCGCCAGCTCGAGCACTGGGTGGACGCCGAGGCCGAGGCGACCATCGACCGCGAGCAGGCGCTGTCGCGCCGGGTGGTCCCGGCCGACGTCGCGAGACTGCTGCTCTGGCTGGCCGCCGACGACAGCATCGCCTGCACCTCGCAGAACTGGGTGGTCGACGGCGGCTGGATGTAGGCCGGCGTCGGCGCCCGGCGCTCACCGCTGTCCGACGGCGGCCATGCCCGGAGCCCCTACGGCCCGGCCGCCAACCGTCAACTCACGCGGGCAGCGCTCCCGCGTGAGTCGACGTTGGCACGGTTGGGGACGACAGCAGCGCCTGCGCCGCGCACGACGGGGTCGTCGACGGCTGGAGCTGACCCCGGCCCGCCGGGATCAGATGGTCCCGCTTCGGGTCGCCGCCCCGAACACGGCCTGGGTGTCGGGGGTGACCAGCCGGATGCCCACCTTCCACGGGATCTGCAGCGACGCGCTGATGTGGCCGCGGGAGTCGGTCCGAACCGTGCGGAGGTTGAGCCAGCCCGTCCTGGACCAGCGCTGGATGGTGACCGGGCGACCGACGCGCGGCAGGAAGGCGTCGGCGTCCCCGGCGTAGTCCTTCGCCGACCCGAACACCCGCACCGTCGTCCCGCTGCGGCTGAGCTGCTGGCCGAGCAGGGAGCGCAGCTTGATCGTCGTTCCCAGCGATGCGGTCGTGGGCACACCTCCGGACGCCCCGTAGGAGACGATCCACTGCGCCGAGCCGAGCTGGCGAACGGCCGAGATGGGCGCGCCGAGCGCACCCGAATAGGTGGACTGTCCCCGCGTCCCGGCCGTGTAGGAGTTCAGCACGAAGGAGCCGTCCGCGGTCGCGAGCGCGATCGCGATCGCCGGGGAGGCGATCGATCCGGTGGGCACCCTGACGACGTAGGAGAAGTAGATGCCCGGGTCCTGGATCTCGATCCGCGTGGGCAGGTCGGTGGACACACCGGCGCCGATCGGCCTGACGCCCGATGCGACCGGGAGCTGCGTGGCCGCGCCGACACCCCGGCGGGCCGCGGTGGCCAGGGCATCCGCGAACGGTGCGGGGACCGGGCGGCTGGTCGCCACCGGGGCGGTCACCACGGGGGCAGCGGCAGCCGACGGCGCCGCCTGCGCCGTGAGGGCGAAGGCTCCGGTGACAGCGGTCGCCGCCAGAACGGCGTGGACGGATCGGACGGATCGGACGGATCGGAACATGGGTGGTGTCTCCCTGGGTCTGGCGGACCGGTCGGCCGTGGCTCGCCCGGTGGTACCTGCTCACCTGCACCATGTCCGATGGACCACGGCGTTGATCGGTTCCCGTCCCTGGATGGCGCCCGGGTGAACAGTGCGGTGACCCCGGCGGGGTGCCCTCCCGGACCGCACACCCGGGACGAGCGCAGGACTCAGGTCGAGAGCGCGTCGCGGATCGGCACGAGCTTGGCGACGCTCTCGGCCAGCTCGGCGACCGGGTCGGAGTCGGCGACGATCCCGCAGCCGGCGAACGCACGCACCTGCCGCGGGTCTGCCTCGTCGCGCTGGGCGCACCGCAGGGCGATGCCGAACTCCCCGTCGCCGGCGGCGTCCACCCACCCGACCGGGCCGGCGTAGCGGCCCCGCTCCATCCGCTCCAGCTCCGCGATCAGCGCCAGGGCGGCGCGCTGCGGGGTCCCGCCGACCGCGGCGGTCGGGTGGAGCTCGGCGAGCAGGTCCAGCAGGCCGGTCGGTGACGCCAGCACGCCGGTCACGTCGGTGGCCAGGTGCAGCACGTTGGGCAGGTGCAGGACGAACGGCTCGTCCGGGACGTTGATCGACGAGCACTGCCGGGCCAGGACCTCGGCGGCTGAGTCGACGGCCAGCCGGTGCTCGGACAGGTCCTTCGACGACGCGGACAGGGTGGCGGCCAGCGCGGCTGCGTCCGCGTCGGCGTTGCCGGTCCGGCCGATCGTCCCCGCCAGCACCCGGGAGGTGACCAGTCCGCGGTCGCTGCGCAGCAGCAGCTCGGGAGTCGCGCCGAACAGCCCGTCCACGCAGAAGGTCCAGCAGGGGCGGTAGGCCTCGGCGAGGCGTCCCAGCGGCCACCGCAGGTCCAGCGGCTCGGCCGTGCGCGCGACGGCGTCCCGGGCGAGGACCACCTTCGCCGCCTCGCCCGCGCCGATCCGCGCGACCGCGGCGGCGACCGCGTCCTCCCAGTCGGCCGGGCCGAGGGCGCCGTCGGCCCAGGCCGGCTCACCCGGGAACCGCGGGGCGTCTCCCGCAGCGACCGGCCGGGGGGCTGCCGGGTGCAGGTCGGCCACCGCGGCGGCGTCCAGGACGCGGATGCGGGTGACCCAGCTCCGGCCGGCCCGCCGGCCGACGACGACCTCCGGCACCACGGCCACCGACCCGGTGGGGGAGTCGTCGGCGAAGGCGAAGGAGCACCAGCTCAGCAGCCCGCTGCCGGGCAGGCCCACGTCGTCGCGGACCCGCGCCCGGCGGACCACCGCGGACCACCAGTCCCGGACGGCCGCGAAGCGGTCGGGGCCGCTGGCGGCGAAGCGGGCGGCCTCGCCCCACCCGACCAGCCCGTCACCGCGGCGTACCCAGGTCAGCGGTTCCCCGCCGGGCGGGAGCAGGTCCACCAGGGTGCCGGGGTCGTCGACCGGCGTGCACGTCACCGACAGCGCGGGAACGGCGGGAGCCGCCGCGGCGGGACGGGACACCGCGCCGGGGGAGGGAACCGCGCCGGGGGAGGG
>CAXTBU010000005.1:4483-35897 GCA_964242885.1 uncultured Actinomycetales bacterium | reverse complement strand
ACCGCGCCGGGGGAGGGAACCGCGCCGGGGGAGGGGACCGCGACGGCGGGACTGCCGCCCACCGCGCGTACGGGCGATCGGGATGCCACGGCCTCAGCATGCGCCGCGCCGCCCGGGTGGCCGGGGCGGGGGTCCGCGGGGTGTGCGCGCGGGCCGGGTGCCGACCTGCGGGGCCGCCGGTCCCCGGGCGGACCGGGGTGCGAGGGTGGCGCGATGACCCGCGCCGGAGCCGACCGCCGGCCGGCCGAGGTCGCCGGGATGTTCGACGGGGTCGCCGCGCGCTACGACCGCACCAACTCGCTGCTGTCGCTCGGCCTGGACGCCGGCTGGCGCGGGCAGGTCGTCGACGCGGTCGCGCCGGTCGCCGGCGAGCGCGTGCTCGACCTGGCCGCGGGCACCGGGACCTCGAGCCTGCCGTTCGCGCACGCCGGTGCCCGGGTGGTCGCCTGCGACTTCTCGCCCGGGATGCTCGCCGTCGGCCGCCGGGCGCACCCCGGGCTCCCGTTCGTGGCCGGCGACGCGCTCGCGCTGCCGTTCGCGGACGCCGCCTTCGACGCGGTCACCATCAGCTTCGGCCTGCGCAACACCGCGGACCCGGGTGCCGCGCTGCGGGAGATGGCCCGGGTCACCCGCCCGGGGGGCCGCCTGGTGGTCTGCGAGTTCTCCAGCCCGGCCAACCCCGTGCTGCGCGCGGTCTACCAGCCCTACCTGATGCGGATGCTGCCGCCGGTGGCCCGGGCCGTCGCCACCAACCCGGACGCCTACGTCTACCTGGCCGAGTCGATCCGGGCCTGGCCGGACCAGCGGGCCCTGGCGGGGATGGTGGCGCGCAGCGGCTGGACGCAGGTCGGTTTCCGCGACCTCACCGGCGGCATCGTGGCCCTGCACCGCGCCACCCGGGGCGGCCTAACATCGTGAACGTGTTCACAAACACCGCCCACCAGGTCGACGCCGACGTGGTCGTGGTCGGCGCCGGTCCCGCCGGCGCCTCGACCGCCTACCACCTCGCGCGCACCGGACTGACCGTGCAGCTGCTGGAGAAGGCCGAGTTCCCGCGGGAGAAGGTCTGCGGCGACGGGCTCACCCCGCGCGCGACCACCCAGCTCGTCCGGCTCGGCATCGACGTCAGCGAGCAGGCCGGCTGGCTGCACAACCGGGGCCTGCGGGTCTACGGCGGCGGCATGCGCCTGGAGCTGCCCTGGCCCGAGCTCGGCGACCACCCGCCGTACGGGCTGGTCCGCCGCCGCGCCGACCTCGACCAGCTGCTGGCCCGGCACGCCGTGGCCGCCGGCGCACAGCTGTCCGAGCGCACGTCGGTGTCCGGCACCGTCACCGATGAGCGGACCGGCCGCATCACCGGGGTGACCGCCACCCGGACGGATGCCGACGGCAACGCCGAGGAGGTGACCTACCGCGCGCCGGTGGTCGTCGCCGCCGACGGCAACTCCAGCCGGATCGGGCTGGCCGCCGGGCGCAAGCGCCGCCAGAACCGGCCGCTGGGCGTCGCCGTCCGCACCTACTTCACCTCCCCCCGGACCGACGACGACATGCTCGAGTCCTGGCTGGAGCTGTGGGACGGCGCGCCCGGCGCGAGCAACCTGCTGCCCGGCTACGGCTGGGTGTTCGGCATGGGCGACGGCACGTCCAACGTCGGGCTCGGCGTGCTCAAGACGAGCACCGCGCCCGGCCAGTCCGACTACCGGGCGATGCTGCGCCGCTGGCTGGACGCCCTCCCGCCGGAGTGGGGCTTCACCGAGGACAACCAGGTCGGGCCCGTTCGCGGCGCCGCGCTGCCGATGGCCTTCAACCGGGCGCCGCACTACGCCGACGGCCTGCTGCTGGTGGGCGATGCCGGCGGCATGGTCAACCCGTTCAACGGCGAGGGCATCGCCTACGCGATGGAGTCCGCGGAGCTGGCCGCCGGCGCGGTCGTGCAGGCGCTGGCCCGGCCGGCGGGCCCCAGCCGGGAGGCGGCGCTGGCCGCCTACCCCCGGGCGCTGAAGGCGGGCCTCGGCGGCTACTACACGCTCGGCCGTGTGTTCGTGGAGCTGATCGGCCGGCCCGAGGTGATGAAGCTGTGCACCCGGCACGGCATGGCCCACCCGGTGCTGATGCAGTTCGTGCTCAAGCTGCTGGCCAACCTGGGCGACGCCCGCGGCGGCGACGTCAACGACCGGGTGATCAGCGCGCTCACCCGGCTCGCGCCGGCGGCGTGAGACCGACCGCCGTGGCAGTTAGGCCGACCTTCCCGCCCGACCGGCGGCACCCCGCCCTGACCTGGCAGGACGCGGGGAGGAGGGGTCCCGATCGGGGCGGACCCCCGCCGTACGATGAGTTCCGCCGCGCGGGATCGACACCGACCGGCGCAGCACAGCGGGAGCGAGCCCAGCCCGGCACGGCCGGAGCGAAGGAGCAGCGATGAGCGCGTACTACCCGATCCTGGTGCTCTCGATCTTCGCGGTCGGGTTCGCGCTGGTGTCGCTGGCCGGGTCCGTCCTCGCCGGGCCCAAGCGCTACAACCGCGCCAAGACGGAGACCTACGAGTGCGGCATCGAGCCGACGCCGCAGGCCACCGACGGCGGCAAGTTCTCCCTGAAGTTCTACATGACCGCGATGCTGTTCATCGTCTTCGACATCGAGATCGTCTTCCTCTACCCGTGGGCGGTCTCGTTCAACGCGCTCGGCTGGTTCGGCCTCGCCGCGTCGATGCTGTTCCTCGTCCTCATCACGATCCCGTTCCTCTACGAGTGGCGGCGGGGCGGGCTGGAATGGGACTGACCGTCCTCGCACGCTGAGAGCACCGCTTCCGCGTTCGGTCCACGACAGGCACGGCCCGCCCTCCGGAGGGGGCAACCACATGGGTATCGAGGAGAAGCTGCCGGCGGGCATCCTGCTGTCCACGGTCGAGACGATCGTCGGGCTGTCCCGCAAGTCCTCGGTCTGGCCGGCGACGTTCGGCCTGGCCTGCTGCGCGATCGAGATGATGCACACCGGGACGCCGCGCCACGACATCGCCCGGTTCGGGATGGAGCGGTTCTCCGCCTCCCCGCGGCAGGCGGACCTGATGATCGTCGCCGGCCGGGTGAGCCAGAAGATGGCCCCCGTGCTGCGCCAGATCTACGACCAGATGCCCGAGCCCAAGTGGGTCATCGCGATGGGCGTCTGCGCGTCCAGCGGCGGCATGTTCAACAACTACGCGATCCTGCAGGGCGTCGACCACGTCGTGCCGGTCGACATCTACCTGCCCGGCTGCCCGCCGCGCCCGGAGATGCTGCTCGACGCGATCATCAAGCTGCACGACAAGATCCGGCACACCCCGCTCGGGGTGAACGCGAAGCGGCAGTACTCCGCCGAGGAGGACCTGGCGCTCGCGGCCCCGGCGACCATCGAGATGCGGGGTCTGCTGCGGTGAGCGAGGGCAACGACGCGGCACGCGGCTCCGACGCGGGGGCCGCCCCGACCGGCGACTCCGCCTCCGAGCGCGGCGGGCGCGAGCCGGCGCCCCGCTCACCGGGTAGTGAGCCGGCCTACCCCGGCGAGCTCCCGGACGGCCCGCAGTCCGACACCGCCCGCCCGGAGTCGTCCGGGGTGGCGGTGCCGGACACCGAGCGCGGCAGCTCCGACATCGCCGCCAACGACGGGCTGCCGAACTCGCCGGAGGCGCTGCGCGACGCGCGGCCGATCGCCGAGCGGTTCGGCCTGTTCGGGCCGCGCGGCACCGGTGACACCTCCGGCTACGGCGGCCTGGTCCGCCGGATCACGCTGCCCGGCTCCACCCCGCGGCCGTGGGGCTCCGGCTACGACGAGCTCACCGACCGGCTCGCGGCCGTGCTGGCCCGCGGCGGCGAGGACTTCGGCGCGAGCATCGAGGCCGTCGTCGCCGAGCGCGGGGAGCTGACGCTGCACGTCCGGCGCGAACACCTGCTCGCGGTCGTGCGCGCGCTGCGCGACGACGAGGCGCTGCGGTTCGAGCTGTGCTCGTCGGTGTCCGGCGTGCACTTCCCCGGTGACGTCGGCCGCGAGCTGCACGCCGCCTACCACCTGCTGTCGGTGACCCACAACCGCCGGATCCGGCTGGAGGTGTCGGTTCCCGACGCCGACCCGCACCTGCCGTCGGTGGTGTCGGTCTACCCGACCGCGGACTGGCACGAGCGGGAGACCTACGACTTCTTCGGGCTCGTCTTCGACGGCCACCCGGCGCTGACCCGGATCGAGATGCCCGACGACTGGCCCGGCCACCCGCAGCGCAAGGACTACCCGCTCGGCGGCATCCCCGTGGAGTACAAGGGCGCCGACGTCCCGCCGCCGAGCGAGCGTCGCGGCTACGCCTGAGCCGCCCGCCGGACCACCCGCTCGACTCCCGAACCCAGCACACCCGCTCGCACACCCGATGCCGCACCGTCAGGAGCACCCGCGATGACGCAGACCACCGACCCGATCGCCGACGCGTTCGCCGGGTCGCGGGAGACCACCGAGGGCACCGTCTACACGGTGACCGGGCGGGACTGGGACACCGTCGTCGAGGGGTCCCAGGACGCCAACGACGAGAAGATCATCATCAACATGGGTCCGCAGCACCCGTCGACCCACGGGGTGCTGCGGCTGATCCTGGAGATCGACGGCGAGACGGTCACCGAGGCCCGCTGCGGCATCGGCTACCTGCACACCGGCATCGAGAAGTCGATGGAGTACCGCAACTGGGTCCAGGGCGTCACCTTCTGCACCCGGATGGACTACCTGAGCCCGATCTTCAACGAGACCGCCTACTGCCTCGGGGTCGAGTCACTGCTGGGGATCACCGACCAGATCCCCGAGCGGGCCAACGTGCTGCGCGTGCTGACGATGGAGATCAACCGGATCTGCAGCCACTTCGTCGCCTTCGCCACCGGCGGCAACGAGCTCGGGTCGACGACGCTGATGACGAGCGGGTTCCGCGAGCGGGAGATCGGCCTGGACGCCCTGGAGGCCATCACCGGGCTGCGGATGAACCACGCCTACGTCCGCCCGGGCGGGGTGGCCCAGGACATCGACGACACCGGCGTGGCGAAGTGCCGCGAGTTCGTGACCTGGGTGAAGGACCACCTCAACGACTACATCGGCCTCGCGACGAACAACCCGATCTTCGTCACCCGGCACAAGGGCGTCGGCTACCTGGACCTGTCCGGCTGCATGGCGCTGGGGGTCACCGGGCCGTCGCTGCGGGCCGCCGGGCTCCCGCTGGACCTGCGCAAGTCCCAGCCGTACTGCGGGTACGAGACCTACGACTTCGACGTGCCGGTGTGGGACACCGCCGACGCGTTCGGGCGCTTCCGCTGCCGGCAGCTGGAGATCCCGGAGAGCCTCAAGATCATCGAGCAGTGCCTGGAGCGGCTGACCCCGGGCCCGGTCATGGTCGAGGACAAGAAGATCGCCTGGCCGGCCGAGCTGAGCATCGGCGCGGACGGGATGGGCAACTCCCTGGACCACATCCGGCACATCATGGGCGAGTCGATGGAGGCCCTGATCCACCACTTCAAGCTGGTCACCGAGGGGTTCCGGGTGCCGCCCGGGCAGGTCTACTCGACGGTGGAGAGCCCGCGCGGCGAGCTCGGCGTGCACATCGTCTCCGACGGCGGCACCCGGCCCTACCGGGTCCACTACCGGGACCCCAGCTTCGTCAACCTGCAGGCGGTACCGGCGATGTGCGAGGGCGGGCAGCTCGCCGACGTCATCGTGGCCGTCGCCTCGGTCGACCCGGTCATGGGCGGGGTGGACCGGTGAGCGCCCCCTCCCGCCCGGACGCCTCCCCGCGCGACCCCACGGCCGGCCGGCGCACGCTGCTGACGGAGACGACGCGCTCGGAGATGCGGCAGATCATCGCCCGCTACCCGCAGTCGCGCTCGGCGCTGCTGCCGATGCTGCACCTGGTGCAGTCGGTCGAGGGCTACGTCACCCAGGCCGGCATCGAGATGTGCGCCACGGAGCTGGACCTGACCACCGCGGAGGTCAGCGCGGTCGCGACGTTCTACACGATGTACAAGCGGCGCCCGGTGGGGGAGTACCACGTCGGGGTCTGCACGAACACGCTGTGCGCGGTGCTCGGCGGGGACGCGATCCTGCACGAGCTCGAGGAGCACCTGGGCATCGGGCACGACGAGACGACCCCGGACGGCAAGGTCTCGATCGAGCACATCGAGTGCAACGCGGCGTGTGACTACGCGCCGATGCTGACGGTCAACTGGGAGTTCCTCGACTCGCAGACCCCGGCCAGCGCCGTGGCCGCGGTGGACACGCTGCGCAACGGCGGGACGGTCCGGTCGACCCGCGGCCCGGCGATCTGCACCTGGCGCCAGGCCTCCCGCGTGCTGGCCGGCTTCTACGACGGCCAGGCGGGGTCCGGCCCGTCGGCCGGCCCGGCGACGCTGGCAGGACTGCGGATCGCCCGCGAGTACGACTGGCGGGCGCCGGACCTGGACCGGCACGACGAGACGGACAGGTCCGGCAGGAGCCGCATCGAGCAGGCCTCTGGGCGCGCAGTCGCCGCGGCGGCCGGTGAGTTCCGCGCCGGCGCGGCCGCCGGCGGCTCCGGCGACCGGCCCGGTGGGGTCGGGGCCGGCGTGATCGGCGGCGCCGTGCAGGCGGTCGAGGGCGCGGTCGAGGCGGTCGGGAACTGGATCGGCGAACACCTGCCCGGTCACGGGGACGGGTCCGAGGCGAAGGACGAGGGGAACCGATGAGCCACGCGATGGCCGAGAGCGCCGGCGGCACCGGGCTGGCGCCGCTGACGCCCGTCCTGTCCGACATCTGGGACGCAGCGGAGAGCTGGACGCTGCCCGTCTACGAACAGCACCGGGGGTACGCCGGGCTGCGCTCGGCGCTGGCGAAGACGCCCGACGAGGTGATCGCCCTGGTCAAGGAGTCCGGCCTGCGCGGGCGCGGCGGCGCCGGGTTCCCGACCGGGACCAAGTGGAGCTTCATCCCGCAGAACGACGGCAAGCCGCACTACCTGGTCGTCAACGCCGACGAGTCCGAGCCGGGCACGTGCAAGGACACGCCGCTGCTGATGGCGAACCCGCACAGCCTGGTCGAGGGCATCGTGATCAGCTGCTACGCGTTCCGCGCCAGCCACGCCTTCATCTACGTGCGCGGCGAGATCCTGCACGTCATCCGCCGCCTGCAGAACGCGGTGGCCGAGGCGTACGCGGCCGGCCACCTCGGCCGGGACATCCACGGCTCGGGCTTCGACCTGGACGTCGTCGTGCACGCCGGCGCCGGTGCCTACATCTGTGGCGAGGAGACGGCGCTGCTGGACTCCCTCGAGGGCCGGCGCGGCCAGCCGCGACTGCGCCCGCCGTTCCCCGCCGTGGCCGGGCTCTACGCCTGCCCGACGGTGATCAACAACGTCGAGTCGATCGCCAGCGTGCCGGCGATCATCGACCACGGGAACGAGTGGTTCGGCCGGTTCGGCACCGAGAAGAGCAAGGGGTTCACCCTCTACTCGCTGTCCGGCCACGTGAAGAACCCGGGCCAGTACGAGGCGCCGCTGGGCATCACGATGCGCCAGCTGTTGGAGCTGTCCGGCGGGATGCGCGAGGGCAGCGAGCTGAAGTTCTGGACCCCGGGCGGATCCTCGACCCCGCTGTTCACCGCCGAGCACCTCGACGTCCCGCTGGACTACGAGGGCGTCGCCGCGGCCGGGTCGATGCTCGGCACGAAGGCGCTGCAGGTCTTCGACCAGACGACCTCGGTGGTCCGGGCGGTGCTGCGGTGGACCGAGTTCTACAAGCACGAGTCCTGCGGCAAGTGCACCCCGTGTCGGGAGGGGACCTACTGGCTGGTGCAGATCCTGGAGCGCCTCGAGGCCGGCACCGGGAGCCCGGAGGACATCGAGCTGCTGCTGGACCTGTGCGAGAACATCTCCGGCCGGTCCTTCTGCGCCCTCGGCGACGCGGCGGCGACGCCGATCACCAGCGGCATCCAGTACTTCCGCGAGGAGTTCGAGGCCGGCCTGCACACCCCCGCCTGGGAGCTGTACCCCTACCAGCGCTCGGTCGTCGTGCCGACCGGCCGGTGGCGCGGCGGCCCGGGCCACGGCACCACCCAGGATCCCGCCGGCGCCCCGACCGCCGGCACGCCCGCTGACCACACCCGCCAGCCCGTTGGAGTCCCTGCCTGATGACGATCACCTCCGCCTCGACGTCGGCCGAGGTCGCCAAGCCCGACCTGGTCCCCGTCACCATCGACGGGATCCGCACCGAGGTCGCGAAGGGGACGCTGGTCATCCGCGCCGCCGAGCAGCTCGGCATAGCGATCCCGCGCTTCTGTGACCACCCGCTGCTGGAGCCGGTCGGCGCCTGCCGGCAGTGCCTGGTCGAGATCCCCGACATGGGCAACGGCCGCGGGATGCCGAAGCCGCAGGCCAGCTGCACCCTCACCGTGATGCCGAACATGGTCGTCGAGACCCAGCTGACCAGCCCGGTCGCCGACAAGGCCCAGCACGGCGTGATGGAGCTGCTGCTGCTCAACCACCCGCTGGACTGCCCGATCTGCGACAAGGGCGGCGAGTGCCCGCTGCAGAACCAGGCGATCAGCAACGGCCGGGTGGAGACCCGGTTCACCCAGGGCCCGAAGCGGACCTACACCAAGCCGATCGCGATCAGCTCCAACGTGCTGCTGGACCGCGAGCGGTGCGTGCTGTGCGCCCGGTGCACCCGGTTCAGCCAGCAGATCGCCGGCGACCCGTTCATCGAGCTGCTCGAGCGCGGCGCCCTGCAGCAGGTCGGTATCTACGAGGACGAGCCGTTCGAGAGCTACTTCTCCGGCAACACCGTGCAGATCTGCCCGGTCGGCGCGCTGACCGGCGCCTCCTACCGGTTCCGTTCCCGGCCGTACGACCTGGTGTCCACCCCGAGCTCGTGTGAGCACTGCGCCGCGGGCTGTGCCCAGCGGACCGACGTCCGCGCGCAGACCGTGCAGCGGCGCCTGGCCGGCAACGACCCCGAGGTCAACGAGGAGTGGAACTGCGACCGGGGCCGCTGGGCGTTCGCCTACGCCCAGCAGCCGGACCGGCTGCGGTCTCCGCTGGTGCGCGACGAGATCACCGGTGAGCTGGTCGCCGCCTCCTGGCCGGAGGCACTGGACATCGCCGCCCGCGGTCTCGCCGCGGCCCGTGGCGGGTCCGCCGGCCGCGGCCGGGGTGCCGCTGGAGGACAGGGCCGCGGTGCGGCCGTGCTGCTCGGCGGCCGGCACACCGCGGAGGACGCCTACGCCTACGCCAAGTTCGCCCGCGTCGCCCTGGGGACCAACGACGTCGACTTCCGGGCGCGCGCCGGGTCGGCCGAGGAGCACGACTTCCTCGCCGCGGCCGTCGCCGGCACCGGCATCACCGTCAGCTACACCTCGCTGGAGAACGCCCCGGCCGTGCTGCTCGCCGGCCTGGAGCCGGAGGACGAGGCCGGGATCCTGTTCCTGCGGCTGCGCAAGGCCAACCGGCTGCACGGGCAGTCGCTGTTCGGCATCGCGCCGCTGGCCAGCCCCGGCCTGACCCGGGCCGGCGGGACGCTGGTCCCGACCGTCCCCGGTGCGGAGCCGGCGGTGCTGGACGCGCTGCGGGCCGCGCTGGCCGCCGACGCCGGTGAGGCTCCCGCCGACGCGGACCCCGGACTGGCGGCGGCGGCCACCGCGCTGCGGGCGCCCGGGTCGGTGCTGCTGGTCGGTGAGCGTCTCGCCGCGATCCCCGGCGCCCTGTCCGCCGCGCTGCGCCTGGCGCGCGGGGCGGGGCTGGCGCTGGCCTGGGTCCCGCGCCGCGCCGGTGATCGCGGTGCGGTCGACGCGGGCGCGCTGCCGGGCCTGCTGCCCGGCGGCCGGCCGGTCGCGGACGCCGAGGCCCGCGTCGACGTCGGCGCGGTGTGGGGTCAGCAGGTCCCGTCGACCCCGGGCCGGTCGATGGACGCGGTGCTCGCGGCCGCGGCCGACGGCAGGCTGGACGCGCTCGTGGTCGGTGCCCTGGACCCGGCGGACACCGCCGACCCGGCCCTGGCCCTGGCCGCGCTGGACCGGGTGCCGTTCCTGGTGAGCCTGGAGCTGCGGCACTCGGCGGTGACCGAGCGCGCCGACGTCGTCTTCCCGGCGGCCGCGGTCGCCGAGAAGGAGGGGTCGTTCACCGACTGGGAGGGCCGGCAGCGCCCGTTCGGCAAGGCACTCACCGAGTCGCTGCTGCTGTCCGACACCCGGATCCTGGACCGGATCGCCGGCGCGATGGACGTCGAGCTCGGCCTGCCCACGGTGAAGTCGGCCGCGGTCGAGATCGCCGAGCTCGGCGGCTGGGACGGCGCCCGGGTCGCCGACCCGGACACCGCCCCGGCCTGGCCGGCGGGCTCGACCGGCCCGGCCGTGCCGGCCGCCGGCACCGCCGTCCTGGCCAGCTGGCACCTGCTGCTGGACCGCGGCCGGATGCAGGACGGCGACCCGAACCTGGCCGGCACCGCACGCACGCCGGTCGCCCGGCTGTCCGCGGCCACCGCGGCCGAGATCGGGGCGGTCGCCGGCGAACCGCTGACCGTCGCCAGCGGCACGGGCTCGCTCACCCTGCCGCTGGTGGTCACCGCGATGCCCGACCGGGTCGTCTGGGTCCCGGCCAACTCGCCGGGCGCCCGGGTCAGCACGGACCTGACGGTCGCCCCCGGTACGGTCGTCACGATCTCGGCCGGCGGGCCGGGCGCAGGACTCGGAGGGACGGCATGACGGTTCCCGGGTTCGGCAACGACCCGTGGTGGATCATCCTGATCAAGGCCTTCGGCCTGTTCGCCCTGCTGATGGTCATGACGCTGCTCAACGTCTGGTACGAGCGCCGGCTGATCTCCCGCATGCAGCAGCGGGTCGGGCCCAACCGGGCCGGGCCGTTCGGGCTGCTGCAGACGCTCGCCGACGGGCTGAAGCTCGCCTTCAAGGAGGGGTTCACCCCCAAGTCCGCGGACAAGCTCGTCTACAACCTGGCGCCGGTCCTGGTGACCGCCCCGGCCTTCCTCGCCTTCGCGGTCATCCCGCTGGGCCCCGAGGTGTCGATGTTCGGCCACCGGACGCCCCTGCAGCTGACCGACCTGCCGGTGGGCGTCCTCTACATCCTCGCGGTGACCTCGATCGGGGTCTACGGCGTCGTGCTCGGCGGCTGGTCCGGCGGCTCGTCGTACTCCCTGCTGGGCGGGCTGCGCAGCACCGCCCAGGTGATCTCCTACGAGGTCGCGATGGGCCTGTCCTTCGTGTCGGTGTTCCTCTACGCCGGGTCGATGTCCACCTCGCAGATCGTGGCCAGCCAGGAGTCGCGCTGGTACGTGCTCACGCTGCTGCCCTCGTTCGTCATCTACGTGATCGCGATGGTGGGCGAGACCAACCGGCTGCCGTTCGACCTGGCCGAGGCAGAGGGCGAGCTGGTCGGCGGGTTCCACACCGAGTACTCCTCGCTGCGGTTCGCGGTCTTCTTCCTCGCCGAGTACATCAACATGGTCACGGTCTCCGCCCTGGCCACGACGATGTTCCTCGGCGGCTGGCGGGCGCCGTGGCCGATCAGCGAGCTGTCGTGGGCGAACACCGGCTACCTGCCGATCCTCTGGTTCATCATCAAGATCGCGCTGCTCATCGGGTTCTTCATCTGGCTGCGGGGGACGCTGCCGCGCTTCCGCTACGACCAGTTCATGCAGCTGGGCTGGAAGATCCTCATCCCGCTGTCGCTGGTCTGGATCGTGTTGGTGACCCTGGTCAAGGGCCTGCGCGAGTTCGGCTCCTTCGACGGCCGGCAGCTGTTCATCGCGGTCGGCGCGGTCTTCGCCCTCGTGCTGGTCGCGCTGGTGGTCTTCGAGATCCGCGCCCGCCGCGAGGAGTTCGACGACGAGATCGCGGGGCACGTGGCCAAGGACATGATCGCCGCCGAGCCGCTGCCGGGCGTGACCGGGATCCGGCCGGTGGTGCCGCGGGAGTTCGACCCCTTCGCCGGTGGGTACCCTGTCCCGCCGCTGCCCGGCCAGGTCCCGGTGGGCCGGGCGCCCGAGCGGGAGCTCGTGCTCGCCGGCGGCCCGGTCGCCGCGGCACCGGAGATGTCCACCGGCGACGTGTTCGACGATCCGGCCCGGGCGGCCGGTGCCCGCGAGGGCACCGGGCAGGTCCGGACCGGGGAGCCCGGTCGCGACAGCCGAACCGACGACAGCTGAGAGGGGGAGAGCCGTGCCGAGTTTCTTCGATCCGGTCGCCGGGTTCGGCGTCTCGTTCAAGACGATCTTCAAGAAGGTCGTGACCGAGCAGTACCCCGAGAAGCGCCACGTGGTGTCGCGGCGGTTCCACGGCCGCCACCAGCTCAACCGGCACCCCGACGGGCTGGAGAAGTGCATCGGCTGCGAGCTGTGCGCGTGGGCGTGTCCGGCGGACGCGATCCTCGTCCAGGGCGCGGAGAACGTCGAGGGCGAGCGGTACAGCCCGGGCGAGCGGTACGGCCGCGTCTACCAGATCAACTACCTGCGCTGCATCCTCTGCGGGCTGTGCATCGAGGCCTGCCCGACGCGGGCGCTGACGATGACCAACGAGTACGAACTGGCCGACCGCACCCGGGCGGACCTCATCTACGAGAAGCAGGACCTGCTGGCCCCGCTGCTGCCCGGCATGGAGCAGCCCCCGCACCCGATGCGCCTGGGCGACGACGAGCAGGACTACTACCTCGGCGGCGGCCTGGTCAGTGCGCGGTCGGCGGCCTCCGGCGACGTGCCGCAGGCCCCCCCGCCCGCGACGACGCCGCCCGCGACGACGCCGCCCAGAGAGCAGGCGGCGCACCGGTGATCGCCTTCTGGGTGGCGGGCACGCTCGCCGTCGTCTTCGCGCTCTGCACGGTGCTCGTGCCCAAGGCCGTCTACGGGGCGCTGTCCCTGGCCGCGGTGATGATCTGCCTGGCGATCCTGTACATCACCCTCGACGCGCCGTTCCTGGCCGTCGTCCAGGTGATCGTCTACACGGGCGCCGTGATGATGTTGTTCCTGTTCGTGCTGATGCTCGTCGGTGTCGACTCCTCGGACTCGCTCGTGGAGACGATCCGCGGGCAGCGCGCCGCCGCCGTCGGGCTGGCCGCGGTCTTCGCCGCGCTGCTGCTGACGGCGGTCGGCCGGGCGACGCTGACCGACCCGGCGGGCCTGGACGGGGCCAACGCCAGCGGCAACGTGCAGGGGCTGGCCGCCCTGCTGTTCAGCGACTACGTGCTCGCGGTCGAGCTGGTGTCCGGGGTGTTGATCACCGCCGCGCTGGGCGCAACCGTGCTGGCCCACCGCGAGCGGCTGGGAGAGAAGGTCACCCAGCGCGGGGAGGCCGAGCGCCGGATGCAGCGGTACGCGGCGACCGGCGTGCACCCGGGGACGCTGCCGCCGCCCGGGACGTTCGCCCGGCACAACGCGGTCGACACCCCGGCGCTGCTGCCGGACGGACGCACCGCGCCGAGCTCGGTGTCGCGCCTGCTGGTCGCCCGCGGCGACGTGCTGGAGATCCCGGAGACCGCGACCGACGTCGAGCGGCTGCCGGCGGTGCTGCGGGAGGCGACCCTGTCCTCCCGGGTCCAGTCCGCGGCCGAGAACGAGCAGCTGGGGGACCCCGCCAACGCGATGGTCAACCGGACCCGGCCCCAGCAGGGCGGCCGGGACCCGCTGCGCGACGGTGAGGACCCGGTCACCCGGGGTCCGATGGAGACGGCGACCGACGGCGCCGCGCAGAGCGGGGGCCACCGGTCGTGACGATGCACTACGTGGTGCTGTCGATCATCCTGTTCTCGATCGGCGGCCTGGGCGTCCTGCTCCGGCGCAACGCGATCGTCGTGTTCATGTGCATCGAGCTGATGCTGAACTCGGCCAACCTCGCGTTCGTGGCGTTCGCCAACCAGATCGGGGACCTGCGCGGCCAGGTCATCGCCTTCTTCGTGATGGTCGTGGCCGCCGCCGAGGTCGTCGTCGGACTGGCGATCATCATCACGATCTTCCGGTCCCGCCGGTCCGCCTCGGTGGACGACGCGAGCCTGCTCCGCTACTGACGGCGCGCCGGCCCCCGTCCGGCGCCGCCGTTGGCCAACCGCACCACCGACCGGCCGGGTCGACCCTCGACCGGCCACGACCGAAGCAGGACAGGGAGCGAACGTGGAGACAGCGGGTGCCGCCGAGGGCGTCTTCTCGGTGACCTGGCTGCTGGTGGCGATCCCGCTCGCGTCGGCCGCCGTGCTGCTGCTGGCCGGGCGCCGCAGCAACGCGTGGGGCCACCTGCTCGGCACACTCGCCGCGCTGGCGACCTTCGTCCTCGGGTTCGTCATGTTCGCCGAGCTGCTCGGCCGGCCAGACGAGGGCCGGTCGGCCGCCCAGCACCTGTTCACCTGGGTGCCCGTCGGCTCGTTCCAGGTCGACGCGAGCCTGCGGGTCGACCAGCTGTCGATGTGCTTCGTGCTGCTCATCACCGGCGTCGGGTCGCTGATCCACGTCTACTCCATGGGCTACATGGCGCACGACCCCAACCGGCGCCGGTTCTTCGCGTTCCTCAACCTGTTCGTGGCGGCGATGCTGCTGCTCGTCCTCGCCGACGACTACCTGGTGCTCTACGCCGGGTGGGAGGGCGTCGGCCTGGCCTCCTACCTGCTCATCGGCTTCTGGCAGGACCGGCACAGCGCGGCGGTCGCGGCCAAGAAGGCCTTCCTGGTCAACCGGGTCGGTGACATCGGGATGAGCCTGGCGATCATGGCGATGTTCGCCACCTTCGGGTCCACGTCCGTCCCGGCGGTCAACGGGGTGGCCGACCGGGCCGGCGAGGGGCCGGTGACCTTCATCGCGCTGATGCTGCTGCTGGCCGCCTGCGGGAAGTCCGCCCAGTTCCCGCTGCACAGCTGGCTGCTGGACGCGATGGAGGGCCCGACCCCGGTGTCCGCGCTGATCCACGCGGCGACGATGGTGACCGCCGGGGTCTACCTGATCGTCCGGTCCGGCCCGCTGTTCGAGGCCTCCACCGGCGGCCAGACCACGGTGATCGTGGTCGGGACCGTCACCCTGCTGTACGGCGCCGTCATCGGGTGCGCGAAGGACGACATCAAGAAGGTCCTCGCCGGCTCCACGATGAGCCAGATCGGCTACATGGTGCTGGCCGCCGGCCTCGGTCCGGCCGGCTACGTCTTCGCGATCTTCCACCTGCTGACGCACGGGTTCTTCAAGGCCAACATGTTCCTCGGTGCCGGCTCGGTCATGCACGGCATGGACGACTCGGTGCAGATGCGCCGGTACGGGGCGCTGGCCCGGGCGATGCCGATCACCACCGGCACCTTCCTCGTCGGGTACCTGGCGATCATCGGGATCCCGCCGTTCGCGGGCTGGTACTCCAAGGACAAGATCATCGAGGTCGCGCTGACCACCAGCCCGATCGCCGGGGTCTGCGCGCTGATCGGCGCCGGCGTGACCGCGTTCTACATGACCCGGCTGGTCATCATGACGTTCCTGTCCTCGCGGCGGTGGGCCTCCGGCGTCCACCCGCACGAGTCCCCGCCGACGATGACCGGCGTTCTCGTCGTGCTGGCCGCCTTCTCCTTCCTCGGCGGGTTCGTGCTCGAGCACACCGCGGGCGGCATCGAGCACTGGCTGGAGCCGGTGACCGGCTTCGCCGAGGAGGAGCCGCGCTTCTCCGCCCTGGCGGTCACCCTGGTGACGCTGGCGGTCGTGCTCGCCGGGGTGGCGACGGCGATCGCGCTGTTCGGCCGCCGGCCGATCCCGGTCGCCGCACCCGCCCGGGTGTCGCCGGTGACCCGGGCGGCCCGAGCCGAGCTCTACGGCAACGCGTTCAACGAGGCGGTGTTCATGCGGCCGGGCGCGGTGCTGGCCGCCAGCACCGACCGCTTCGACCGCGGTGGCATCGACGGCGGTGTCCGGGCGCTGTCCGGGGTCGTCGCCGCGACCGCCACCGGGGGGCGCCGGCTGCAGAGCGGCTTCGTCCGCTCCTACGCCCTGATCACCGTCGCCGGGGCCCTGCTCGTGGTCGCCGGGATGCTCGCGGTGCGGCTCGCATGAGCGGCCCGTCCCTTCCCTGCTCGCGTCAGGAGACCGTGCCGTGCCCTGGCTGACCCTGCTGGTCGCTGTCCCGCTGGTCGGCAGCCTCGTCGTGCTGGCCCGGCCGCGGGCTGCCGCCGCGAAGACCGTCGCGCTGGCGTTCGGCGTCGCCGAGCTCGTCCTCGCGATCGTCGTGGCGACCCGGTTCTCCACCGGCGGCGGGCAGTACCAGCTCGGTGAGAGCTACAGCTGGGTGAGCTCCTTCGGCCTGAGCTGGGCGCTCGGCCTCGACGGGATCAGCCTCGCGCTGGTGGCGATGACCGCCGTCGTCACCCCCGTGGTCATCGCCGCGGGCTGGCGGGACGGCGACGGGTCCGGCCAGGCCCCGGGCGGGTTCTTCGCCTGCATCCTGCTGACCGAGGCGATGCTCGTCGGGGCGTTCCTGGCGGTCGACGTGCTGCTGTTCTACATCCTGTTCGAGGCGATGCTCATCCCGATGTACGTCCTGATCGGGGTGTACGGCGGTCCCCGCCGGGCCGCGGCGGCGACGAAGTTCCTCGTCTACAACCTGTTCGGCGGGCTGGTGATGCTGGCCGCGGTGATCGGGCTGTACGTCACCTCGCGCCAAGGCGGCCGGACGGGCACCTTCTCGCTGTCCGCCCTGGTGGCGCTGGACATCCCGACCTCGACCCAGTACTGGCTGTTCGTCGGCTTCATGGTCGCGTTCGCGATCAAGGCGCCGCTGTGGCCGTTCCACACCTGGCTGCCGGACGCCGCGGAGCAGACGTCGCCGGCGGGTGCCGCCTACCTGTCCGGCGTCGTGGACAAGATCGGCACCTTCGGGATGATCCACCTGGTGCTGCCGCTGTTCCCGGACGCGTCCCGGACGCTGGCGCCGGTGGTCGTCGTGCTCGCCGTGATCAGCATCGTGTACGGCGCGGTCCTGGCGGTGGCGCAGCGCGACATGCAGCGGTTCGTCGCCTGCACCTCGATCAGCCACTTCGGCTTCATCGTGCTCGGCATCTTCGCGCTGACCACCCAGGGCGGGACCGGCGCGACGCTGTACATGGTCAACCACGCGCTCGCGACGGTGCTGCTGTTCCTCGTCGTCGGCTACACCGCGGCCCGCCGCGGCAGCCGGGACTGGCGGGACTTCGGCGGCCTGCAGCGCCCCGCGCCGCTGCTGGCCGGGATCTTCCTGATCGCCGCACTGGCCAGCCTGTCGCTGCCCGGCCTGGCGACCTTCGTCAGCGAGTTCCTGGTGCTGGTCGGCACCTACACCCGCTACCCGGCTGCCGCGATCATCGCCACCATCGCGATCGTGCTGGCCGCGCTGTACGCGCTGCTGATGTACCAGCGGGTGTTCACCGGCCCGACCACCCCCCGCCTGGTCGGCGCCCGCGACCTGGTGGGACGGGAGTCGCTGGTCGTCGCCCCGCTGGTCGTCCTGCTGTTCGTGCTCGGCTTCTACCCCAGGCCGCTGGCCGACGTCGTCGACCACGGCGTGGTGCCGACGTTGAGCCAGACCGGTGTCTCCGACCCCCGGCCGGCCACCCCGGTGGCCACCGGCTCGACCGAAGGTGGATCCCGGTGACCGCGGCCCTGCTGTCCGCCCTGCCCGCTGTGTCCGCCCTGCCCGCTGTGTCCGCCCTGCCCGCTGTGTCCGGGGTGGCCGCGACCGCGATCGAGGAGTTCCGGGCACCGGACATCGACTACGTCCGGCTGCTGCCGGTGATCGTCGTGTTCGGGGTCGCCGTGCTCGGGGTGCTCGTCGAGGCCCTGGTGCCGGCCGACCGGCGCTACCGCGCGCAGTCGGTGCTGTCCATCGTCGGTGTGCTGGTCGCGCTGGGCCTGGTCATCCGCCTCGGCACCGACCTCGACGGCGGGCTCGGCCAGACGGTCGCCGCCGGCACGGTGGCGGTCGACGGACCGGCGCTGTTCCTGCAGGGGACGATCCTGGTGCTGTCGGTGCTGAGCCTGCTGCTGGTCAGCGAGCGCGGGCTGGAGTCCGGCGGGTCGCCGTTCACCAGCTCCGCCTACGCGGTGCCGGGCAGCGACGCCGAGCGCGAGGCCGACCGCAGCGGCCGGTTCCAGACCGAGGTCTACCCGCTGATGCTGTTCTCGATCGCCGGGATGATGGTCTTCACGGCGGCGAACGACCTGCTGGTGATGTTCGTCGCGCTGGAGGTGCTCAGCCTGCCGCTGTACCTGCTGTGCGGGATGGCGCGGCGCCGCCGCCTGCTGTCGCAGGAGTCGGCGATGAAGTACTTCCTGCTCGGCTCGTTCTCCTCCGCGTTCCTCCTCTACGGCATCGCCCTGGTCTACGGCTACGCGGGCACCGTGCAGCTGGGCGGCATCGCCGACGCCGTCAACGCCCGGGTCGGGCAGAGCGGTCTGCTGCTGGCCGGCGTCGGGCTGCTGTCGGTGGGGCTGCTGTTCAAGGTCAGCGCCGCGCCGTTCCACTCCTGGACCCCGGACGTCTACCAGGGGGCCCCCACCCCGATCACCGGGTTCATGGCCGCCTGCACGAAGGTCTCCGCGTTCGGCGCCCTGCTGCGGGTGTTCTACGTGGGCCTGGGCGGGCTGCGGTGGGACTGGCGCCCGCTGATGGTGACGGTGGCTGTCCTGACCATGCTGGTCGGCTCGATCCTGGCGCTGTTCCAGTCCGACATCAAGCGGATGCTCGCCTACTCCTCGATCGCGCACGCCGGCTTCCTGTTGACCGGCATCGTCGCCGCGGACCGGGTGGGGGTGGCCGCCGTGCTGTTCTACCTGGCCGCGTACGGGTTCACCACGATCGGCGCCTTCGCGGTCGTCACCATGGTCCGCAACCCCACCGGCGAGGCCAGCTCGATCAGCGACTGGGCCGGGCTCGGCCGCCGGAGCCCGCTGCTGGCCGGGGTGTTCGCCCTGTTCCTGCTCGGCTTCGCGGGCATCCCGCTGACCAGCGGCTTCACCGCCAAGTTCGCGGTGTTCAACGCCGCGTCCGGCGCCGGGCAGTCGGCCGTCGTGGTGGTCGGGGTGCTGGCGAGCGCGATCGCGGTGTTCTTCTACGCCCGGATCATCGTGCTCATGTACTTCTCCAGCGCGGACGGGGACGGGCCGACGATCGCCGTGCCCAGTGCGCTGACGTCGGTCGCCGTGGCCGTCGGCGTCGCCGCGACCGTGCTGCTGGGGGTGCTGCCGCAGGTGGTGCTGGACCTGGCCGACGGCGCCGCGACGCTGGTCCGCTAGCCGGTCGGGGTGGTGGCACAGCCCCGCCGGTTCCGGCGGCCGCGGGTGTCCACACCCCGCCGGAAGCGTCGGGCATGCGGTCGGGGATGATGGCGGCGGGCCCGGTCCGGGCTCGCAGACGACAGGAGAATCCGGTGAGCGTCGCCGCGGTCGACCTCACGGGGGTCTCGCCGGGGCTCGACGCCGCCGTCGGCGCGCGGATGGAGCAGGTCGAGCGTGGCCTGCACGCGGCGGTCAGCACCGACGAGCCGGTCGTCAGCGAAGCCGCGCGGCACCTGCTCGCGGCCGGCGGCAAGCGGTTCCGGCCGCTGCTGGCCCTGGTCGCCGCCCAGCTCGGCGACGCGGACGCCCCCGGGGTCGTCCCGGCCGCGCTGGTCGTGGAACTGACCCACCTCGCCACGCTGTACCACGACGACGTGATGGACGAGGCGGTGCTGCGCCGCGGCGCACCGGCCGCCAACCGGGTGTGGGGCAACTCGGTGGCGATCCTCACCGGCGACTTCCTGTTCGCGCGGGCCTCCGACATCGCCGCCGACCTGGGCGTCGACATCGTCCGGATCCAGGCGCGGACCTTCGCCCGGCTCGTCCGCGGTCAGATCCGGGAGACCGTCGGGCCGGCGGGGGGCGTCGACCCGCTGCGCCACTACCTGTCCGTCGTCGCTGACAAGACCGCGTCGCTGGTGTCCACCGCCGCCCGGTTCGGCGGGATGACCGCCGGGGTGGACGCGGCAACCGTGGAGATCCTGGCCGAGTTCGGCGAGCGGATCGGTGTCGCCTTCCAACTCGCGGACGACCTGCTGGACGTGACCAGCGACGCCGTCCGCTCGGGCAAGCTGCCCGGAACCGACCTACGCGAGGGGGTCCGCACGCTGCCGGTGCTGCTGGCGCTGCGCTCGGTGGACCCGGCCGACGCGCGGCTGCGCGAGCTGGTCTCCCGCCCGCTGACCGACGAGGCCCAGGTGGCTCAGGCGCTGGCCCTGCTGCGGGCCCACCCCGCCGTGGAGGAGGCGTCCCGGATCGTGGTCGACCGCGCCGACCGCGCACGGGAGACGCTGCGCGCGCTGCCGGCCGGACCGGCTCGCGACGCCCTGGACGCGGTCGCCGTGGCGCTCGCCGTCCGCGACCGCTGAGCCGGCCTGTCAGGCGCCTGCGGGCGGGGGCCGGGGCGAGTGCCGGGAGCGCAGCGCGTCCGCGGTGAACAGCGCCAGCGCCGCCCAGATGACGACGAACCCGACCAGCCGGGCCGGGGACAGGTGCTCGTCGAAGACCAGGACGCCGGCCAGGAACTGCAGGGTCGGCGCGAGGTACTGCAGGACGCCCAGTGTCGACAGCGGGATCCGGGTGGCGGCCGCCCCGAAGAACAGCAGCGGCAGCGCGGTGACGACGCCGGTGCTGGCCAGCAGCGCGGCGTGCCCGAGGCCCAGGCCGCCGAACGTCGAGCGCCCGGTGGCGGCCAGGCCGACCAGCCAGGCCAGCGCCGGGAGGAACAGCACCCCGGTCTCCACGGCGAGCGCCTCGACGGCGGGGGCGGCGGCCAGCTTCTTCAGCAGCCCGTAGACGCCGAAGGAGACCGCCAGCACCAGCGCGATCCACGGGACCGTGCCGCCGGCGACGGTGAGCTCGGCGACGCCGAGGGTCGCCACGCCGACGGCGACCCACTGCAGCGGGCGCAGCCGCTCGCGCAGCAGCGCCACCCCCAGCACGACGCTGACCAGCGGGTTGACGAAGTACCCCAGCGAGGCGTCGACGACGTGGCCGTTGTTCACCGACCAGATGTAGAGGCCCCAGTTGACGGTCACCGTCGCCGCGGCGGCGGTGAGCAACGCCGGCACGCCGCGGCGGTACAGGAAGCCGAAGCGCCCGGTCCGGCCGGTCAGCGGGATCCCGGAGCGGCGCGCGCCCACCCCGACGAGCACGCCGACGACGACCAGCGACCACACCATCCGGTGGGCGAGGATCTCCATCGCGCCGGATGGCTCGAGCAGCGGCCAGTAGATCGGGACCACGCCCCAGATGGCGTACGCGGCCACGCCGGCGAGCAGGCCGGTGCGGGTGCGCTCGGCGGCAGCGGTCCGCGGCGTCCCCGCGGTGTGGAGCGGCTCGCCGCCGGCCGCGGGACCCCCCGCGGACAGCCGCGTCGGCGCCGGGGGCGGCGTCAGCGGTAGTTCACGAACTGCAGGGCGACGTCCAGGTCGGCGCCCTTGAGCAGCGCGATCGTCGCCTGCAGGTCGTCGCGCTTCTTGGCCGTCACCCGCAGCTCGTCGCCCTGGATGCGCGCCTGGACGCCCTTGGGGCCCTCGGCCCGGACCAGCGCCGCGATCTTCTTGGCGTCCTCGGCGGTGATCCCCTCCTTGATCGTCGAGCTGATCCGGACGACCTTCCCGGACTCCTTCGGCTCACCGGCGTCCAGCGCCTTGAGGCTGATGCCGCGCTTCACGAGCTTCTGCTGGAACAGGTCGAGGATCGCCGCGGCCCGCTGCTCGGCGTTGGCCTCGATCTCCACGCCGGTCTCCCCGGACCAGCGGATGGACGCCCCGGTGTTCTTGAAGTCGTAGCGGGTGGCGATCTCCCGGGCGGTCTGACCGAGGGCGTTGTCGACCTCCTGGCGGTCGACCTTGCTCACGACGTCGAACGACGCGTCGGCGGCCATCGGCGGGGCTCCTCCTGTGCTCGTGCGGCGAGGCCGCTGGGTGCTCGTGCGGCGAGGCCGCCTGGGTGCTGGGGGACTGTGCCACGGGCCCGCCGACCGGCCCGGGAGCTGTGTCCCGGTGTGACGAGGAGCCGGGCCGGCGTGTATCTTTCCGGGTGCCCGCCCCTTTAGCTCAGTCGGCAGAGCGTCTCCATGGTAAGGAGAAGGTCTACGGTTCGATTCCGTAAAGGGGCTCTGCGGCCGTCGTCGGCGGGGCCCGTGCGCGGTGCGGGACCGGTCCGGACCGGCCGTCCCCGGCGGTGTAGCTCAGTTGGTAGAGCAAGCGGCTCATAATCGCTGTGTCGCCGGTTCAAGTCCGGCCACCGCTACGACCTGCTCCACGACCGACGGTCCGCTCGCGGACCGCACGGAACGACCTCCGACCCGACCGACAGGACCCACCCCGATGGCCAGCAAGAGCACCGACGTCCGCCCGAAGATCACGCTGGCCTGCCAGGTGTGCCGCAACCGGAACTACATCACCAAGAAGAACCGGCGCAACACCCCCGACCGGCTCGAGCTGAAGAAGTTCTGCAAGCACTGCAAGATCATCCGGGACCACCGCGAGACCCGCTGACCCACCGGCCTGCCGGCGGCGGGCATGGGTACGGCGCCTGGCGGCGTTGCGTCTGACGTGACCGACCCGCTGCCGCTGTCCGTGCTCGACACCTCGCCCGTCGCCTCCGGGCAGACCCCGGCCGACGCCCTGCGCAACACCCTCGACGTCGCCGCGCTCGCCGAGCGGTCGGGCTACACCCGGTACTGGGTGGCCGAGCACCACGGGATGCCGGGCGGGGCGAGTTCCGCGCCGGCCGTGCTGATCGCCGCCATCGCGGCCCACACCTCGCACATCCGGGTCGGCTCGGGTGGGGTGATGCTCCCCAACCACGCCCCGCTCGCCGTCGCCGAGCAGTTCGGCACCCTGGAGGCGCTGCACCCGGGACGGATCGACCTGGGGCTCGGCCGCGCTCCGGGCTCGGACCAGCTGACCGCCTACGCGCTGCGCCGGCTGTCCGCCCAGCCCGACGGCGGCGACGACTTCGCACCGCGCCTGGCCGAGCTGCTGGCCTTCTTCAACGCCGACTTCCCCGAGGACCACCCCTTCGCCCGGCTGCAGGCGACGCCCGTCCGCGGGTACTCGCCCGACGTCTGGCTGCTCGGGTCCAGCGGCTACAGCGCGCAGCTGGCCGGCGCGATGGGGTTGCCGTTCGCCTTCGCCAACCACTTCTCCGGCCAGAACACCGACGCCGCCGTCGCGCTGTACCACCAGTCGTTCGAGCCCTCGCCGGACCTGGACCGGCCCCGGCTGATCGTGACCGCGAACGTCGTCGCCGCCCCGACCGAGCAGGAGGCGCGGCGGCTGGCGTCCCCGATGGGCCTGTTCTTCCTGCGGCTGCGCTCGGGGCACCCCGGCCCGTGGCCGAGTGAGGACGAGACCGAGGCCGCCGCCGCCGACTGGGGACCGGCCGAGCGCGCGGTGGTGGAGGACCGGGCCGCGTCCACGGTCACCGGCACGCCGGATCAGGTCGTCGAGCAGCTGGCAGCCCTTGCCGCGCGGACCGGCGCCGACGAGATCATGGTCTCGACGATGACGCACCGGCACGCCGACCGGCGCAGGTCCTACGAGCTGCTGGCGCAGGCTGCGAACCTGCGGCAGACAGCGGCAGCTGCCGCCTGAGCCACGCTCCCGCGCCGGCCGGTCGGCGCACACGACGAGGAGGTCGACGATGACCGCAGGGGACGACGACGGGCACGGCGGGGCCGCGCACCGACCCGGTGAGGTGCTGCTCGTCGGGGTGGACGGCTCCCCGACCTCGGACCGGGCGCTGGAGGAGGCGTTCGCCCTCGCTCCCGGGCTGAGCGCGTCGGTGTGCGCGGTGACGGTGGTCAAGCTCGTCGCGCCGACCGGGGAGCAGATCGGCGCCACCGCCGCGCTGGAGGAGGCGGCCGACGAGGTCGCCGCGTCCATGCGCGAGGTCCTGCGGGTGATGTCGGAACGCACCGGGGTGCGCTCGGAGCTGGTCGTGCGGCGGGGGTCGGTGCTGACCGAGCTCGTGCGGGTCGCCGACGAGCGCCCGGTGCGGATGGTGCTGGTCGGCGCGTCGACGTCCCCGGGCCACCGGCTGATCGGGGCGCTCGCGCCGCGGATCGTCCGGGTCGGCCGGTGGACGGTCACCGTCGTGCCGTAGCGGGGCCGCCCCCGGCCGGGGTCAGCGGCCCGCGGCGTAGCCCTGCATGCCGCGGGGGTTGGCCGCCGCGGTGACCACCCCGGTCTCCGGGTCCCGCTCGACCGCGCACATCCGCCCGAGCGACCACGGCCCGGCGTTCGTGACCTCGTGGCCGCGCCCGGCCAGGTCCGCGAGCACGTCCGGGCCGAGCCGGGACTCCGCGACCAGCCCGGCCGGCTCGGCGGTCCGGGGGTGGAACGAGCCGGGGAACGACGTCGTGTGGAACATCGGCGCGTCCACGGCCTCCTGCAGGTCGGTGCCGTTTCCCAGGTGGCGCAGCAGGAACAGCAGCTGCCACTGGTCCTGCTGGTCCCCACCGGGCGTTCCGCAGGCCAGCACCGGCTGCCCGTCCCGGGACACCAGCGTGGGGCTCAGCGTGGTCCGCGGCCGGCGGCCCGGGGTGAGCACCGAGGTCGAGTCCTCGTCCAGCCACGCCATCTGCAGACGGCTGCCCAGGCAGAAGCCGAGGCCGGGGATAGTCGGGCTCGACTGCAGCCAGCCGCCGCTCGGCGTCGCCGAGATCAGGTTCCCCCAGCGGTCGACGACGTCCACGTGCACCGTGTCGCCGCGGGTGACCCCGGACGCGGACACCGTCGGCTCGCCACCCGTGCCGGCCAGCTCCCCGCGCGGGACCTCCCGCCCCGGGATGCCCAGCGACGGGTCGAAGCCGGCCCGGGCCAGTGCCGCGGTCCGCGGCGTCCGGCCGCCGGGGGAGCCGGGGCGGAAGGCGCCCGACGCTGTGTCGCCGACCAGGCCGGCCCGCTCGGCGGCGTAGGAGGCGGAGAGCAGGTCGTCCATCGGGACACTGCCGGTGTCGCCGTACCAGGCCTCCCGGTCGGCGAACGCGAGCTTGAGGCACTCGGTCACCAGGTGGGCACCCTCGGCGGTGGACGGGTCCGGGACCCGGCCCCCGGCGGCGGCGTCGACGAGGCCGAGGGTCTGCAGCAGCACCGGGCCCTGGCCCCACGGGCCGGTCTTCGCGATCGAGTACCCGTGCCAGTCGGCGACGACCGGGTCCTCCCAGGACGCCGACCAGCCGGCGACGTCGGCCGCGGTCAGCACGCCCGGGTGCCGGGAGCCACTGGAGTCGCGGTGCGGGCGGGCGGCGAACGCGCCCATCGCGTCGGCCACCGGGCCGCGCCAGTACGCCCGGGCGGCCTCGACCTGGGCCTCGCGGCTGCCGCCGGCCGCCTCGCCGGCGCGGACCAGCGCCTCCAGCGTCTGCGCCCACTCCGGCATCCGGAACAGCGAGCCGGGCCGGGGCGGGCGCCCGCCGGGCAGCCACAGTGCGGCCGAGCTGTGCCAGTCGTCGACGAACAGGTCCTGCACCGCGGCGACGGTGGCTGCGGCGCGCTCGCCGATCGGGTGCCCGGCGCCGGCGTAGGCGATCGCGTACCCGAGGACGTCGCGCAGCGACCGGGTGCCGCAGTCGCGCAGCAGCAGCAGCCAGGCGTCGACCGCACCGGGGACGACGGCCGCCAGCGGACCGGCGCCGGGCACCAGGTCCAGTCCCTCGCCGCGGTAGTGCGCCACCGTCGCGCCGGCCGGTGCGGGCCCCTGCCCGACGAGCACACGGGGCCGGGGGTCGGCCGCGGTCGCGACGATCGCCGGGAGGTCCCCGCCGGGCCCGTTCAGGTGCGGCTCGGCGACGTGCAGCACGAAGCCGGCGGCGACCGCGGCGTCGAAGGCGTTGCCCCCGCCCTCCAGCACGGCCATCGCGCAGGCCGAGGCGGTCCAGTGGGTGGAGCTGACCATGCCGAAGGTGCCGGTCAGCGTCGGTCGGGTGGTGAAGGAGGTGCTCACGCCGGTCGATCCTGCCCTGCGGCGACGCGCACCTCGGGGCCCTTGCCGTCCTCGTCGACGAAGTGGCAGGAGGTGTACTGCCGCGCGCCGGGGGGGCCGACCAGCCGGTAGGCCGGGGCGGTGGTCCGGCACACCTCCTGCGCGGCCGGGCAGCGGGTGTTGAACCGGCAGCCCGACGGTGGGTCGATCGGGGACGGGATGTCCCCGGTCAGCAGCACCCGTCGCCGGGTCCGCTGGACGACCGGGTCGGCCACCGGCGCCGCGGACAGCAGCGCCTGGGTGTACGGGTGTGTCGGGTGCGCGAACAGCCGCTCCCGGCTACCGGACTCGATGACCTGGCCGAGGTACATCACGGCGACCTCGTCGGCCAGGTACTCCACCGCGGACAGGTCGTGGGTGATGAACAGGCAGGCGAAGCCCATCTCCCGCTGCAGGTCCGCGACCAGGTTCAGCACCGAGGCCTGCACGGACACGTCGAGTGCGCTGGTCGGCTCGTCGGCGACCAGCAGCGTCGGGTCCGAGACCAGGGCCCGGGCGATGCTCACCCGTTGGCGCTGGCCCCCGGACAGCTCGTGCGGGTAGCGGCGACCGACCTCCTGGCGCAGCCCCACCTGCTCCAGCGCCGCGGCGACCGAGCGGTCGCGGTCGGCACGGGAACCGGCCAGCCGCAGCAGCCGCAGCGGCTCGGCGACCACGTCGCCGACGGTCATCCGCGGGTCCAGCGAGGCGCCGGGGTCCTGGAAGACGATCGACACCTCGCGGCGGTGCCGGCGCAGCGCCCGGCGACCGAGGTGGCTGATGTCGACGCCGCCGACCTCCACCCGGCCGGCGGTGGGCTCCAGCAGGCGCACCGCGCACCGGCCGACCGTCGACTTGCCCGAGCCGCTCTCCCCGACCAGCGCGACGACCTTCCCGCGGCCGACGGTCAGCGACACCCCGTCGACCGCGCGGACCGGCCCGAAGTGCTTGACCAGGTCGGTGAGCACCAGCGCCGGCGGCTCGGCGTCCGGCGTCGCGGGTGCCCGGGTCGCCGGGTCCTGGACCGCGGTCACGACCGGGACCCCCCGCCGGTGACCGGGTGCCAGCAGGCGGCCAGGTGGGGGACCCCGTCGGGAGGCGGGCCGCCCACCGGGGCCAGCGGGGGCGCCGCGGTGCGGCACCTGTCGTCGGCGGCGGGGCAGCGGTCGGCGAAGGTGCAGGCGTCCGGCTGCTCGGCGAGCACGGGCACCATCCCCGGGATCTCCCGCAGCCGTTTCCGTCCCGGCGCGTCGGTACCGGTCGCCGCGCTGCCGCCGCCGGTGACGACGGCAGCGAGCAGGCCGGCGGTGTAGTGGTGCTGCGGATGCGCGAACAGCGTGCCCACACCTGCCGACTCGACGGTCCGCCCGGCGTACATCACCACGACGCGGTCGGCGATGTCGGCGACCACGCCGAGGTCGTGGGTGATCAGCAGGATCGCGGTGCCGAGCCGCTCGCCGAGCTCGCGCAGCGTGTCCAGGACCGCGGCCTGGACCGTGACGTCGAGGGCCGTCGTCGGTTCGTCGGCGACCAGGACGTCCGGCTCGCAGGCCAGGGCCATCGCGATCATCACCCGCTGCCGCATCCCGCCGGACAGCTGGTGCGGGTACTCGTCCACCCGGCGCGCCGGCGAGGGGATGCCGACGATCCCGAGCAGCTCCACCGCCCGCGCCCGGGCCGCGGCCCGGGACAACCCCTCGTGCTGGCGCAGCACCTCGCTCACCTGCCGGCCGACGGTGAGCACCGGGTTCAGCGAGGTGGTGGGCTCCTGGAAGACGTACGCCAGCTTCGCGCCGCGGACGGCCCGCAGCGTCCGGTCGGGGGCCCCGACCAGCTCGGTGCCGTCCAGCCGCACCGAGCCGGTGACCTGGGCAGCGCCGGCGGACAGGCCGGCCAGCGTCATCGCCGTCACGCTCTTGCCGCAGCCGGACTCGCCGACCAGCGCGACGACCTCGCCGCGGCGCAGCTCGAACGAGACCCGGTCCACCGCGCAGACCCGGCCGCCCTCGGTCCGGAAGGTGACGGAGAGGTCCCGGACGCGCAGCACCGGGTCCGCCGCGGCCGCGTCGACCGTGCGGGAGGTGGACAGAGCGGTGCTCATCGGCGGCTCGCCTTCGGGTCGACCGCGTCGCGCAGGGCGTCACCGAAGACGTTGAACGCCAGCGCGAGCAGGCAGATGGTCAGGCCGGGGATGACCGCCGTCCACGGCGCCCGGGTCGCGTACTGCTGCGCGCCGGCGAGCATCACGCCCAGGCTGGCGGCCGGCGGCTGGATGCCCAGGCCGAGGAACGAGAGCACCGCTTCGCCGAGGATCGCCCCGGGGATGGCGACGGTCGCCTGGACGATGAGCGTGGGGGTGGCGTTGGGCAGGATGTGCCGGCCCAGCACCCAGGCCGGGCCGGCGCCGTCGACCAGCGAGGCCTCGACGAACTCCTGTGAGCGCAGCCGCAGCGTCTCCGAGCGGATCACCCGCACCACGCTGGGGACGTGCGCGAGCCCGATCGCGATGGCCGCGTTGGTCAGGCTGGCCCCGCGGATGGCGGCCAGCCCGACGGCGAGGATGAGGAACGGGAACGCCAGCATCAGGTCGGTCAGCCTCGACACGACCACGTCGACCGCCGGGGTGTAGCCCGACGCCAGTCCCAGCGGGACCCCGACCACCATGCCGACCGCGACCGCCAGCAGCCCGACGGTCAGCGAGGCCCGGGTGCCGTACATGATCCGGCTGAGCACGTCCCGGCCCAGGTCGTCGGTGCCCAGCAGGTGGCCGGCGGCCCCGGGCGGGGCGAACGTCGCGTTGAAGTCGGTCAGGTCCGGGGAGACCGGGGCCAGCAGCGGCGCGCCGACGGCGACCACCACCGCCACCGCCAGGACGGTCGCGCTGACCACCGCCAGCGGGTTGCGCCGCAGCCGGCGCAGGACCCGGTTGCCCGGCCGCCGCACCGCGACCGGAGCCGGCGCGGCCGCCACGGCGGTCACGCCGCCACCCCCGAGACCCGGATCCGCGGATCGATCGCGGAGTACAGCAGGTCGACGGCGAAGTTCACCAGGATGTAGCCGGCGGCCGCCACCAGCACCACCGCCTGGATGACCGGGTAGTCGCGCTGGAAGACCGCGTCGACCGTCATCTTCCCGAACCCGGGCAGGCTGAAGATCGACTCGGTGACGACGGCGCCGGAGATCAGCCCGCCGAGCTGGAGCCCGACGATCGTGGTGACCACCACCAGGCTGTTGCGCAGCGCGTGCCGGGTGATCACGGTGCCGGCCGGCAGGCCCTTGGCCCGGGCCGTCCGGATGTAGTCGGCGCCCAGGGAGTCCAGCATCGCCGAGCGCGTCTGGCGCATGATCACCGCGGCCAGCCCGAAGGCCAGCACCACCGCCGGCATCGCCAGGTGCGACAGGTTGCCGGCCGGGTCCGACAGGCCGACGAAGCCCGACGCCGGCAGCCAGCCCAGCGCCACCGACAGGTACACGATCCCCAGCAGCCCGAGCCAGAAGTTCGGCACCGAGAGCCCGATCAGCGCCACGGCGTTGACCGCCCACTCGATGACGCCGCCGCGGTGCACGGCGGCGAGCACCCCGCAGGTGATGCCGACGACGACCGCGAGCAGCAGCGCCAGCAGCCCGAGCTCGACGGTCACCGGCAGCGCGGTCGCGATCATGCTGCGCACCGAGGCCCCGGTCCGCACCGAGGTGCCGAGGTCGCCGTGCGCCACGGCCACCACGTAGCGCCAGTACTGCTCGGGCATCGACTGGTCCAGCCCGTACTGCGCGCGGATGGCCGCCAGCGAGGCCGGGTCCCGGTTCTCCCCGGCCAGCGCCAGCGCGGGGTCCCCGGGCAGCGCACGCACCGCTGCGAAGACCACGATCGAGGCGAGCACGAGCGTCAGCGCGGACTGCCAGGCCCGCGTGAGCAGGTAACGGCGCACGGTCTGGCCCCCCCTAGCCGGCGAGTCCGGCGAAGGCCGTCCGGATGACCCCGTCGGGGTAGACCTGGATGCCGACGACCTGGTCGGTGCGGACCCCGGTGATGTTCCGCTGGCGGTACAGGAAGATCGCCGCGTCCACCTGCTGCAGCCTGGCCACCACCTGGCCGTACAGCGTCTTCCGGGCGGCCAGGTCGGTGGTCGTCCGGGCCTGCTGGAGCAGGCCGTCCAGGGTCTTGTCGGACACGCCGGTGGTGTTCTGCGCGCCGCCGGTGGCGACGAACTGGGTGATGTTGGCGTCCGGGTCGACCCGGCCGGACCAGCCCAGCGCCAGCGCCTGGAAGTCGCCGGTGTCCTGGGCGTCGAGCAGCGTCGTGTACTCGACCGGGGCGATCTTCATGTCGAACCCGCCGGCCTTGACCATCGCCTGCAGCGCCTGGGCGAACCGGAGGCTGTCCGGGCTGTTGGTCACCGTCATGGTGAACGGCACCGGGGTGGCCACACCGGCGTCGGCGAGCAGCTTCTTCGCCTCCTCCGGCTGGTAGGTCGTGCACGGCGCGAGGCCGTCCGGCGCGAACTGGTTGATCGACGAGATCGGCGAACAGCTGGGCGTGGCCTGGCCGTTGAAGACCGTCTTGACCAGCCCGGCCCGGTCGATGCTCAACTCCAGTGCCTGCCGGACCACCGGGTTCGAGCCGAGCGGGGTGTCCACCTTCCCGACCGGCTCGCCGACCCCCGCCGTGTTGCCGATGTTGACCTGCAGTGCCTGCCAGCCGAGCGAGTCCGAGCTCAGCAGGTCGATGTTCTCCGCCGTGCGCAGCGTGTCGACGTCCTGGCTGGACACGCTGTCGGCCACCGCCACGTCACCGGACTGGAGGTTCTGCCCCCGGATGTTCGCGTCGGTGATGATCCGGTAGTCGATGCGGTCCAGGTGGACCCGGCCGGCGTCGTAGTAGTTCGGGTCCCGGACCACCGAGATCGAGGTCGACGGGACGCGGGCGGCGAACTTGAACGGGCCGACGCAGACCGGGGAGCCGGCGAACTCGGTGCCCGACCTGGCCAGCGCGGCGGGGGACAGCACCATCCCGGCGCGGTCGGCCAGCGCGGCGGTGAACGGCGCGAACGGGGTGGAGAAGTGCACGGCGACCGTCGAGGCGTCCGGGGTGTCGATCGAGGTGATCGGGCCGATCTCGGTCTTGCGCGCCGAGGTCGGCAGCGTCAGGTTGCGCTGCAGCGAGGCCTTGACCGCCGCGGAGTCCATCGTCGTGCCGTCGGCGAACCTCACCCCGGTCCGCAGCTTGATGGTCACGGTCCGGCCGTCCGCCGAGGTCGTCGGCAGCGCGCTCGCCAGCTGCGGGACGATCTTGGTGGTCTGGTCCAGGTCGTAGAGCTTCTCGCAGATGTTGGTGAACACGTACCGCGAGTAGAGCGACCGCGACTGCGTCGGGTCCAGCAGGTCGGGGTCGGCGGACAGCCCGATGGTGAGGGTGCCGCCCTGCC
>CAXTBU010000005.1:2231-4383 GCA_964242885.1 uncultured Actinomycetales bacterium | reverse complement strand
GGGACGTCGGGCGGCGCCGCCCGCTGATCTTCGACCGGGAGTGCCGCCGCCGACGCGGTCGGCGACGACTGACACGGGGTGTTAACGGCGGCGAAACACCCGGGGTCGACTCGGCCGCCCGGAGCGGGTGCGGCCGTGGGCGGCGGTCGGTGGGCCGGACGGATACCGTCGAGAGGTGCCGCCGCCTCCTGGTCCCGCCGGTCCCGCCGGTAGCGCGGTCGGCGGTCCGGCGGTCGCCGTCGAGCGGGGTTCCCGCGTCGGCCCGTCCGAGCCGGTCGAGGTGTCCGCGGCCGCGGTCGACCGCCTGGCCGACTGGCTGTCCGGTGTGGCCGGTGTGCCTGCGTCGTCGGCGCGCGCGGTGCCGACCCTCCCGGCCGTGCTGGCCCTGACCGACGCGGCCGGCGCCGGGGGGCCGGCGGCGCTGCTGGCCGTCCTGCTCGCGGACCGCCCGGGTGCCGCGGTGGTGCACGGCGACCAGCGGATCGAGGCCACCCGGGCCGTCCGGGCCGGCGACCGGCTGGTGTTCGCCAGCGAGGTGGAGTCGGTGCGTGCGCTGGGCGGCGCGACGGTGCTCGCGATCGGCACCGCGGTCACCTCCGAGGCAGGGGAGCCGGTGGCGACCCTGCGGTCCTCCTTCGTCGTCACCGGCGCCGCGTCCGGGGGCGCGGCGTGACCGCGCCCGGTCCACCGCCGGCGGCCGGCGACGAGCTGCCCGGTTTCGTCGCGACGGTCACCCGCGGGGACCTCGTCCGGTACGCCGCGGCGTCGGGTGACGCGAACCCCATCCACCTCGACGACGCGGCCGCCCGGTCCGCCGGGCTGCCCGGGGTCGTCGCCCACGGCATGGCGACGCTGGCGATCGCGGGCCGGCTGGTCACCGCGTGGGCCGGCCCGGACGCCGAGGTGACCGTGCTGCGCACGCGGTTCCCGCGTCCGCTGGTCGTCCCCGCCGACGGCGGCGCGGAGCTGGCCGTCGGCGGCCGGGTCGCGGAGGTCGCCGACGACGGCACCGTCCGGGTCGACCTCACCGTCACCAGCGACGGCTCGGCGGTGCTGCTGCAGGCGCGGGCCGTCGTCCGACCGGCCGCCGCACCCGCTCGCCCCGCAGGGGAGCCGGTGTGAGCACCGCGACCGGCGTCGTGGCGCTGCGCGACCTCACCACGACCCGCGTCGGCGGGCCGGCGGGGGAGTACGTCGAGGCGCACGACACCGACGCGCTGGTCGAGGCCGTCCGGTCCGCGGACCGCGACGGCACCGACGTGCTGCTGGTCGGCGGTGGCTCGAACCTGCTCGTCGGCGACGAGGGGTTCCCCGGCCGGGTGGTCGCCGTCCGGACCCGCGGCGTCACGGTCGAGGCGGAGGACAGCTGCGGCGGTGCAGCCGTGCGGGTGGCGGCCGGTGAGGACTGGGACCAGCTGGTGAGCACGGCGGTGGACCGCGGCTGGCTCGGCATCGAGGCGCTGGCCGGGATCCCCGGGTCGGTGGGGGCGACCCCGCTGCAGAACGTCGGCGCGTACGGCCAGGAGGTGGCGGACAGCGTCGCCGCCGTCCGGACGCTGGACCGCTGCACCGGGCGCATCCGGACGATCGCCGCCGCCGACTGCGGGTTCGGCTACCGCACCAGCCGGTTCAAGGCCGAGCCGGGCCGGTTCGTGGTCCTGGAGGTGGCGTTCGCCCTGGTGACCGGGACGGTGACCCGGACGGTCCGGTACGCCGAGCTCGCCGGCCGTCTCGGGGTCGCTGTCGGCGATCCCGCCCCGGCGGCGGAGGTCGCGGCGGCGGTGCGGGACCTGCGCCGTGCCAAGGGGATGGTGCTCGACGGCGCGGACCCGGACACCTGGAGCACCGGGTCGTTCTTCACCAACCCGGTGCTGCCGGCAGCCGAGGTCCCGGCGGGGGCGCCCGCGTGGCCGCAGCCGGACGGGCGGGTGAAGACCAGCGCCGCCTGGCTGATCCAGGCCAGCGGGTTCCGTCGGGGCTGGCCCGGCGGTGGCCCGGCGACGCTGTCGACCAAGCACACGCTCGCCGTCACCAACCGGGCGACGGCCACCACGGCGGAGGTCCTGACGGTGGCGCGTGCCGTCCGCGACGGGGTCCGCGACCGGTTCGGCGTGACGCTGGAGCCCGAGCCGACCCTGGTCGGCTGTTCGCT
>CAXTBU010000005.1:0-2131 GCA_964242885.1 uncultured Actinomycetales bacterium | reverse complement strand
GCGACCGGTTCGGCGTGACGCTGGAGCCCGAGCCGACCCTGGTCGGCTGTTCGCTCTAGAGCCGACCCTGGTCGGCTGTTCGCTGTAGAGCCGACCCTGGTCGGTTGTTCGCTGTAGCTCAGCCGGCACCGGGCAGGTCGAGCACGTCGACGTCGGCACCCGCCGGGACGTCGGCCCCGGGGCCGACCACGGCGAACCCGTCGGCCAGCGCCGCCCCCCGCAGCATCGCCGGCCCGTCGTGGCCGGTCGCCAGTGCGACCCCGGCCCGACGGCGGACGGGGACCAGGCGGGTGTCGCGGGGGTGCGCGGTCAGCGGTCGGGCGGTCCGGGCGGGAGTCGGCGCCGGGACCGGCAACCCGCGCAGCGCCGCCACCAGCGGGACCACCAGGGTCACCGTCGCGGCCAGCGCCGCCAGCGGGTTGCCCGGCAGCCCGGCCACCCACGTCCCCGTCGGGAGCCGGGCCAGCAGCATCGGGTGCCCCGGGCGGCAGGCCACGCCGTCCACCTCCCGGACGGCGTCCAGGCCGGCCAGCACCGGGCGCAGCAGGTCGGCCGGGCCGGCGGCGGTCGACCCGGAGACGACGACGAGGTCGGCCGCGGCGCAGGCCCGCTCCACCGCCGCGCTCAGCACGTCCGCGTCGTCCGGCAGCACCGACACCGCGCCGACGAGGGCGCCGGCTGCGGCCAGCGACGGCGGCAGCAGCGGCGTGAGCGCGTCGCGGACGCGGCCCCCACCGGGGGCGCCGGACAGCACCAGCTCCGAGCCGGTGACCAGGACGGCCACCCGCGGCCGGGCGGCGACGAGGACCCGGTCGGTCCCGACCGCGGCCGCCAGCCCGGCCGCCGCCGGCGACAGCAGCGTGCCGGCCGGCAGCAGTGCGGTCAGCGCCGGGACCTCCTCGCCGCGGCGGCGGACGTGCCGGCCGAGCGGGGCGGGCGCGGTCAGCTCGTCGTCGACCCGCACACCGGCCTCGTAGGGCACGACTCCCTCACAGCCGCCGGGGACGGGTGCACCGGTCGCCACCTCCACCCCGGTCCCGTCGGCGAGGTCGCCGCCACCGGCCCCGCCGCCGAGTGCGGCGAGGCCGGCCCCGCCGGCCAGCACCCGCCCCACCACCCGCCACGGACCCGGCCCCCGCACGGCGTAGCCGTCCATCGCCGAGCAGTCGAACGACGGCAACGGGCTCCGTGCCCACAGCCGCTCGGCCAGCACCTCACCGGCCGCGTCCGCGACCGCCACCGTGGCCGGCGGCAGCGCCGGTGCGGATCCGGCCAGCCGCCACGCGTCCTGCCAGGCCATCGACGCCGTGCGGGCGGCAGCTGCGCTCAGCGTGCGTCCCCGTCGGTCGGCACCGGCAGCAGCGCCCGGACGCGCTCGGCGACCGCGGCGACGTCGGTCGGCGTCCCGCCGGCGCGGCCGGCGGCCAGGCCGACCAGGAAGGTCGTCAGCGGCGCGGCGGGCCGGGCCACGCCGTGCGCGACGTCCCGGGCCAGGTCCAGCAGGGCGCCCGAGTCCACCGCCGGCAGGTCCAGGTCGGCCCGCACGAGCTCGACCCAGTCGGCCAGCGTGGTGCCGCGCCGCCCGGGCGCGGGTCCGGGTTCGGCGGGCTCGGTCACCGGGCCAGTGTTCCCGCCCGGCCGGGCGGCAGCCATCGCGAGCGACGGCTCGTTCCGGGTCACCGCCAGCGATGCGGCTGCCAGCTGCGCCGCGGTGTCGCAGTCGGTCTCCGGCGGCAGCCGGCCGGGCAGCCGGACCCGGGTCACCTCGATGCCCCGGGTCACCGCACGCCACGAGCGGCCGGCCGGGTCGGCGGGCAGCGCGGCGCGCAGCTCGGCGGTCCGCCAGATCCCGAGCAGGCCCTGGTCACGGCCGCCGCCGTCGACGGCGATCGCGGACGGCCCGGCCGCCGCCAGCGCGGCGAGTGCCTCGGCGGTGAGGAACGGCAGGTCGACGGCCAGCACGAACACGCGGTCGGCCCGGACGTGCGGCAGTGCCGCGGCGACTGCGGCGACCGGGCCGCCACCCGGCGGGTCCTCCCGGCACCAGACCGGCGCCGGCGCGCTCGCCGTGCCCGGGCCGCCCACCGTGCCGTGCGCCAGCGGGCCGCCCACCGAGCCGTGCGCCAGCGGG
>CAXTBU010000004.1:81015-89960 GCA_964242885.1 uncultured Actinomycetales bacterium | reverse complement strand
CCGCGACGACGTGGTCCACCTCCGCGGCGGCATCACCGCGTGGCTGGCGCACACCGGGGCCTGACGGGCGGCCGTTGTCGGTCCCGGGCGGTTTGATGCCGGGCATGAGCGCAGACGCGGCCGTGGCGGCCGACCGGGCCGGGCCCTCCCCGGTCGCGCCCCGCGTCCGGCTGGTCCGTCCCGCGGTGCGCCCCGCGCCCGGTCCGTTGGCGCTGGACCCGGCGCAGCAGCGCGTCGTGGACCACCGCGGCGGACCGCTGCTGGTGCTCGCAGGGCCGGGCACCGGCAAGACGGCGACCGTTGTGGAGACCGTCGCTGCCCGGGTCGCGGACGGTCTGGACCCGGACCAGGTGCTCGTGCTCACGTTCTCCCGGCGCGCCGCGGGGGAGCTGCGCGACCGGCTGTCGGCCCGGCTGGGCCGGACGACCACCGAGCCGCTGGCCCGCACGTTCCACGCGTACGCGTTCGGGCTGCTCCGCCGGGACGCGGTCGCGCGCGGCGCCCCGGAACCGCGGCTGCTGACCGCCGCGGACGCCGACCTGACCGTCCGCGAGCTGCTCGCCGGGCGGTCCGCGGACGAGGAGGCGGCGCTGGCCCGTGCCGCGCCGGGGCCGCGGCGGACGCCGTGGCCGCCGGGCCTGGTGCGTGCTTCCGGCACCGCCGGGTTCGCAGCTGAGCTGGGTGACCTGTTGTCGCGGGCCGCCGAACGCGGCATCGGCCCGGAGTCGCTGGCCGAGCTCGCGGTGCGGACCGGGCGCGCGGACTGGGCGGCCGCGGCCGACTTCGCGGCCGAGTACGAGCAGGTGTCGAGCTTGTCCGGGGTCGCCTGGATGGAGCCGGCGACGCTGGTCCGCTCCGCCGTGGCGCTGCTGCGCGGCGACCGGGCCCTGCTGGCCGCCGAACGGGCGGCCCGCGCGTTCGTCGTGGTCGACGAGTTCCAGGACTGCGACCCGGCCCAGGTCGACCTGCTCGAGCTGGTCGCCGGCGGCCGTGAGCTGGTCGCCGTCGGCGACCCGGACCAGTCCATCTACGCCTTCCGCGGCTCGGACCGGTCGGTGGTGGACGCGTTCCCCACCCGGTTCGCGACCGCGGCCGGACCGGCCCCGGTCGCGGCGCTGACGGTGTCGCGCCGGTCCGGCGCGACGCTGCTCGGGGTCAGCCGCCGGGTCGCCGCCCGGATCGGCGGGCCGACCGCGCACCGGGCACTGGTGCCGGGTCCCGGCGTGCCCGACGGCTCCGTGCAGCTGGCGGTGCACCCGTCGGCGGCCGCCGAGCGCGCCTGGCTCGCCGGCCGGCTGCGGTCGGCGCACCTGCGCGACAGCGTCGACTGGTCCGGGATGGCGGTGCTGGTCCGCACCGGTGCCCAGCTGGCCCCGGTCCGCCGGGCACTGCGGGCGGCGGGGATCCCGGCCACCGCCGCCTCGGACCCGGTGCCGCTGGCCCAGCGGCCGGCGTCCCGGGACCTGCTCGCCCTGGCCCGCCTCGCGCTGGCCGCCGACCCCGAGCCGGCCGCTGACCCCGGGCCGGCCGCTGACCCCGGGTCGGCCGCAGGCGGCGCCGCGCGGGCGGACCCGGACCTCGTCCTGGACCTGCTCGCCGGTCCGTACGGCGCGCTCGACACCGTCGCTGTCCGGGCGCTTCGGACCGCGCTCGCCGGGCCTCGCCCCGCAGCGCCCGGGCCGTCGTCGACGGCCTCGCTCGGAGCCGCGTTCGCCGACCCGACGGGGCCGGCCGCGCGGCGGGTACGGGTCCTCGACGTCGGCGCGCGGCGGCTGCTGGACATGGTGGCCGCCGGGGCCGAGCTGGCCGTGGCGGGACCGCCCGAACCGGGCCGGCTGCTGTGGGCGCTGTGGTCCGCGTCGGGTCGGGCGGGGGCCTGGACGGCGTCCGCGCTCGCCGGTGGGCCGGCCGGGACGGTCGCCGACCGGCACCTGGACGCAGTGGTCGGTCTGTTCGACGAGGTCGAGCGCTACGCCGACGAGCACCCGCGGGCCGGCGCCGCCGAGTTCCTGCGCGCCGAGGCCGGGCGCGCGCTGCCCGGTGCGGTCGAGGCCGCCCCCGGCGGCGGCGCCGTCGCCGTGCTCACCGCACACGCCGCCAAGGGCCTGCAGTGGCCGGTGGTCGCGGTCGTCGGCGTCCAGGAGGGGACGTGGCCGGACCTGCGGAGTCGCCGCGGCCTGCTCGGTCAGCGCGAGCTGGTGCGGTTGCTCGACCCGGCCGTGCCCGAGGTGCCCGACGTCGTCGAGCCCGCGGTCGCCCGGGCCGAGGCGCTGGCCGAGGAGCGCCGGCTGTTCTACGTGGCCTGTACCCGGGCGTCGCACCAGCTCGTGCTGAGTGCGGTCGAGGACCGGGACAGCCGGCCGTCGCGGTTCCTCACCGAGCTGGCGGCTGCTGTCCCGGTCGTCCGCCCGGCACCGGACGAGGACGCGGCCGGCGAGGACGAGCCGGTGCAGGACACCCTGTTCCCGGTCACGGCCCTGTTGCCCGATGGGGACCTCGTCTCGGGCGGCGACCCCGTCCCGGGAGGCGACCTCGTCTCGGGAGGCGACCTCGTCTCGGGAGGCGACCTCGTCTCGGGAGGCGACCTGGCGGCCGAGCGGGCGGCCGAGCGGGCGGCCGGGCGGGCGGCCGGGCGGGCGGCCGACGGTTCGCCGGGTCCCGTCGAGCCGGCAGGTGGGTCGGCGGTGCAGGGCGTGGTCGAGCTGCGCGGCGTCGACCTGCAGGCGCACGCGCTCGACCCCTCGGCCCTGGTGGCGCACCTGCGCCGGGTCCTGTGCGCGCCCGGTGCGGACGCCACGGCCCGGGGCCGGTCGGCGGCCCGGCAGCTCGCCCGGCTGGCCGGCGCCGGGGTGCCGGGAGCGGACCCTCGGCGATGGTGGGGCCGGGCGCCGCTGTCCGACGACCAGCCCCGCGTCGCGCCGGGGACCGAGGTGACGCTGTCGCCCAGCAAGGTCGGGGAGATCGCCACCTGTCCGCTGCGGTGGTTCCTGACCCAGGCCGGGGCCCGGCGGGCGACGACGTCCGCCCAGCTGGTCGGTGTGCTGGTCCACTCCCTCGCCGAGGAGGTCGCCCGGGGGATGACAGCCGCCGAGGACCTCCCCGCACGGTTCGAGCAACGGTCGGCCGAGCTGGGGCTCACCGCGGGCTGGGCCGACCGGCGGGAGCGCGAGCGGGTCGCCGGAATGGTCCAGTCGCTGGCCGCGTGGTTCTTGGCCCAGGCCGACGGCGGAGCCGAGGTCGTCCGGGTGGAGGCCGCCGTCGACCACCGGCTCGACCACCCCGAGGGACCGCTGGTGCTGCGCGGGCGGGTCGACCTGGTCGACCGTCCCGCGCCCGGAGCCGGCCTGCGCGTCGTCGACTTCAAGACGGGCAAGACCGCGAGGACGAAGGACGACGTGGCCGAGGACCCGCAGCTGGGCACCTACCAGCTGGCGCTCGCGGCGGAGTCGGGCGCCCCAACCGGCGGTGCCGAGCTGCTGTTCCTGTCCAAGACCGACGCCAGGGGCCTGCCCACCGTCCGTCGGCAGGCCCCGACGGACGCCGACGGCCCCGAGTGGCTGCGCCCGCTGCTGGAGCGGGCCGGGTCCGTCGTGCGCGCACCCGCGTTCCCGGCGGTGGTCAACGAGGGCTGCACGCGGTGCCCGGTCCGGGAGTCGTGCCCGACGCAGCAGGCCGGCGTGCAGGTGACCGCGTGACCCGGCCGCCGGAACATGGCCAGTTCCCCGAGCCAGGCCCGCCGCTGCGGCGCACCCGCCCCCGTCGGCTCACCCCGCCGGTCCTCGCGGATCTGCTCGGCCTCCCGCCACCCACCGCCGAGCAGTCCGCGGTCATCGGCGCGCCCCTGCGCAGCGGTCTGGTGGTCGCCGGTGCCGGCTCGGGCAAGACCGAGACGATGGCGGGCCGCGTGGTGTACCTGGTCGCGACCCGGCAGGTGCGGCCGGGTGAGGTGCTCGGCCTGACGTTCACCCGCAAGGCGGCCGGTGAGCTCGCCGAGCGGATCGGCGAACGCCTGGACCAGCTGCTCCGGCTCGACCCGGTGCTGGCCGACGACCTGGCCGACGGGGACCGCACCGCGACCGTCGGCACCTACGACGCGTTCGCCCAGCGGACCGTCGTCGAGCACGGCCTCCGGCTGGGCATCGAGCCGGGCACCCGGCTGCTGCGTCCGGCCGAGGCCTGGCAGGTTGCCGACCGGGTCGTCCGGACGTGGGACGGCGCCCTGTCGGCCTACCAGCCCGGGGTGTCGACCGCGGTCGAGGTGGTCCGCGCGCTGCACGACCAGCTGGCCGCCCACGGGCAGGACGTGGCCTCGCTGGACCGCTTCCTCGCGCAGACGGTCGCCGCGGCCTGGGCGCTGCCGAGCGCCGGCCGGACGAAGAAGTGGGCGCACGAGGACGTCGTCGAGTTCGTCGACCGCCAGCAGGCCCGCCGCGAGCTGTTGGAGTTGGTGACCCGCTACCGGTCGCGGTTGGCCGGGGTCGGTGCGGTCGACTTCGCCGGCGTCGCGGAAGCCGCGGCGCACCTGGCCGAACGGGTGCCGGAGGTCGCCGAGGGCCACCGCCGCGAACTGCGCCTGGTGCTGCTCGACGAGTTCCAGGACACCAGCCCCGCCCAGCTCCGCCTGGTCACCGGTGCTTTCGCGGGGATCGCGGTGACGGCGGTCGGGGACCCGCACCAGTCGATCTACGGCTGGCGCGGCGCCGGGTCGGACACGCTCGGCGCGTTCGGCCGCTCCCTGGCCCGGGACGACGGCAGCCCCGGCGAGGGCAGCGTCGGCGGGGGCACGGCGACGCTGTCGACGAGCTTCCGCAATGCCGCGCCGGTCCTCGACGCGGCCAACGCCCTCGCGGCGCCGCTCGCGCACACCACGGCGGTGCCGGTGCGGACGCTCACCCCGCGCCCGGGCCGGGTCGGGGGACAGGTGTCGGTCGCGCTGTACCGGACGGCGGCCGACGAGGCCTCGGCGGTCGCGGCGACCGCCGACGCCGAGCTGCGACCGGACCGCTCGGTGGCGGTGCTGGTCCGTTCCCGGCGGCAGGTCGAGCCGCTGCTGGCCGCACTCCGGCTGGCGGACGTGCCGGTGGAGGTCGTGGGCCTCGGCGGCCTGCTCGGCGTGCCCGTCGTGGTCGAGGTGCTCAGCGTGCTCCGGGTGGTGGCCGACCCGGACCGGGGGGACGCCCTGATGCGCCTGCTGACCGGCGCCCGCTGGCGCATCGGGCCACGCGATCTGGAGGCGCTGGCCGACCTCGCCCGCCGGCTGCGCCGCGACCGCGGCGGCTCCGCCCCGGACCCGTCCGGTGCCGGCGAGCCCGGCGCGGAGCGCTCCGGTGGGCGTGCCCCGGACCCGGTGGCCGCCGACCTGGACAGCGACCCAGACAGCGATCCGGACAGCGATCCGGACAGCGATCCACGGGCGGCGGCGGCGCTGGTGGCCGGGCTGTCCGTCGACGAGCCGGAGACCGGCATCGTCGACGCGCTGGACCACCTGGTCGACCGGCAGCAGGCCGGCAGGTTCTCGGTCGCCGGCCGCGAGCGCCTCGTCCGGCTCGCCCGCGAGCTGCGCGACCTGCGAACCCGGGTCGAGCAGCCGTTGGGCGAGATGGTCGCCGACGTGGTCGCGGTCACCGGCCTGGGGACCGAGCTCGCCGCCGGCGGGTCACGCGCCGCCGGGAGTGCGTCCGACCTCGCTGCCTTCAGCGAGGAGGCCGACCGCTACGCCGAGAGCGGCGGCCGGGGCGGGGCCGCCGGCCTGGCCGGGTTCCTCGCCTACCTCGACGTCGCCCAGGAACGCGAGCGCGGCCTGGACCGCAGCGGCAACCCGGGCGATGACGACCCCGAGCCGGAGTCGGAACCGGAGACGGTCGCCGTTGCCCGCGGCCGCGTCCAGCTGCTGACGGTGCACGCCGCCAAGGGGCTGGAGTGGGACGTCGTCCTCGTCCCCGGGCTGGTGGACGGGGTGTTCCCGGCGAAGGCGCGCAACGGCAGGGGCTGGGTCACCGACCTGGGCCAGCTGCCGCACCCGTTGCGCGCCGACTCCGCGAGCCTGCCGGTGCTGGCCGACCGGGACGCCGCGGACACCGGCGAGCTGAAGACCGAGCTGGCCCGCCACGCCGAGTCGATGAAGGAGCACCGCCTGGCCGAGGAGCGCCGCCTGGCCTACGTGGCCGTCACCCGGGCCCGGGACGTCCTCGTCGCCAGCGGCCACCGGTGGGGCGGGACCAAGACGCCGCGGCCCATCGGGCCGTTCCTCACCGACCTGTACGTCCTGGCCGTCGAGCGGTCTGCCGACGACCCGACGTCGTGGCGGGTCGGCCCGTGGGTGGACGACCCCGGGGACGCCCCGGACGCCGACGCGGCCCCGACCGCACTGTGGCCGGCTGCCCGGCCCGACGACGCCCACACCGCCGCGGTCGAGGCGGGCGCCGCCCTGGTGCAGGCCGAGATCGCCGCGCTGACCGCGCGCGGCACGCCCCCATCGGGAACCGCCGGGCCGGCCGACGCCGGCCGTGCGGACCGGACCGACCCGACCGAGGAGACGGCGGCCTGGGCTCGCGACGTCGACCTGCTGCTCGCCCGCCCCGTCCGGCCGGTTCCCCAGCGCCGCCCGACCACCACCCGGGCGGAGCGGACGCCGCCACCCGAGGACGCCGCACCCCCCGTCGAGGTCGAGCTGCCCGGTGTCGTCTCGGTCAGCGGCCTGGTCGCGCTGGCCCGCAACCCCGACGGCTACGCACTCGCGCTGCGTCGCCCCGTCCCGCGGGAGCCGCGGCCGGCGACCCGGCTCGGGACGCGCTTCCACGCCTGGCTGGAGCAGCGGTGGGGCGGTGACCGGCTGATCGACGTCGAGGACCTGCCCGGTGCCGCCGAGGAGGCCGCCGACATCCCGCTGGACGACGAGGGCCTGCGCGCGCTGCAGGACGCGTTCGCCGCCAGCCCATGGGCCGACCGCGTCCCGACCGACGTCGAGTACCCGTTCGCGATGCCGATCGGCGACCTGGTCCTGCGCGGCCGGATCGACGCGGTGTTCGCCGATGCGGCCACCGGCCGGGTCGAGGTCGTCGACTGGAAGACCGGGCCACCACCACGGGACGCCGCGCGGCTGGCGGACGTCGCGGTCCAGCTCGCCGCCTACCGGCTGGCCTGGCACTGGGCCAGCGGCGTCCCGCTCGAGCGGATCAGCGGGGCGTTCCACCACGTCGGCGCCGGCCGGACGATCCGCCCGGCGGACCTGCTGGACGAGGCGGGGCTGCTGGCGTTGGTCAGCCGGCTGCCGGCGGGCGCTCCAGCGTGACCTGCAGTGCGCAGTGGTCGGATATCTCGAGCCGCCGCGCGGTCACCGCGGTCACCGCCGCACCGAGGTCTCCGGAGGCGAGCACGTGGTCGAACTGGATCCGGGCCCGCGGGGCGGGGTAGGTCGGGACGACGGCCAGCGGGCGCCAGCCCCGCGCGGCACGGGTCAGCAGCGCCGGCATGTTGAGGTCACCGAGCAGCACGCGCGGGCCGGGCAGCCGGTCCAGCCAGCGGGTCAGCTTCAGGAGCTGACCGACGTTCCAGCCCGGGACGAAGGACAGGTGCGTGCAGGCCACCGTCACCGGCCCGATCGGGGTGTCCAGACGCGCTGCCACGGCGGTGCGCGGCTCGTCGGCCAACAAGGTCAGCTTGCCGTTCGGCAGCAGCAGCGGGACCTTCGCGCGTGCGCGGCCCAGCGGCAGCACCTGCAGGTCGGTCATCGGGTAGCGGCTGGCGAGCCCGATGCCGTAGCGGGGACCCGTCGCCGCCGCGCCGGTGGGAGGAACCGACGCCCACCTCTCGCCGGGCGTTCCGGTGACCGTGGCCTCGAAGTGCCGGTACGGCAGGCCCGCGGCCGCCGCGACCTCGGCTGTCTGGTCGGCGCCGCCGGACCGGGGCTGACCGGCGTCGACCTCCTGCAGGGCGATCACGTCGGCGCCCAGGGCTGCCGCCGCTGCGCGGAGGGGATCGGGGGAACCCGCGGCGCCGGTGCGCAGCACCATCCCGTGCAACAGGTTGAAGCTGGCCAGCCGGAGGAGGCCGGTCGCGCCGGCGTCCCGGCCGGCGTCCTGGTCACCGTCGCGCGGCTCGGCAGCGGGGTCGTTCGTCACCCGAGGGGAACGGCGAGCGCGGCGTCGAGGGCGATCTCGACCATCGCGGCGAACGTGGTCTCGCGCTCGGCGGCCGGCGTGGACTCCCCGCTGAGGACGTGGTCGGAGACGGTCAGCACGGTCAGCGCCCGGCGCTGGTGCTTGGCGGCCAGCGTGTAGAGCGCGGACGCCTCCATCTCCACGGCCAGCACGCCGTGCGCCGCCAGGTCGGTGAGCATCGACGGCTCGGCCGAGTAGAAGTCGTCGGTGCTCACGACCGGCCCGACGTGCAGCGAGGCCCCCGTGCCCTCACCGGTGCGGGCCGCCGCGATGTCGGCGGCGGCCTTCAGCAGCGCCCAGTCCGCGGTCGGCGCGAAGTCGACTCCGCTGCCGAACCGGATCCGGTTGTTGCCGTTGTTCGTGCACGCGGCCGTGGCCAGCACGACGTCGCGGACGTGCACCTGCTCGGCCATCCCGCCGCAGGTGCCGACGCGGATCAGCGACTGGACGCCGTAGTCGGCGAACAGTTCCGTGGCGTAGATCGACGCCGACGGGATGCCCATCCCGCTGCCCTGGACCGAGACCCGCTCGCCGCGATAGGTGCCGGTGTACCCGAGCATCCCGCGGACCTCGGTGTAGCAGCTGGCGCCGTCCAGGAACTGGTGGGCGATCCACCTGGCACGCAGCGGGTCGCCGGGGAAGAGGACACGCTCGGCGATCTGACCGGGTTCTGCTCCGATGTGGATGCTCACGGGCGGCGATCCTGCCACGCGGGCACCCCCCGACCCCGACCGGTCACGGCGCCGCCGAGCGGCGCCAGTCCGGTCACGGCGCCGCCGAGCGGCG
>CAXTBU010000004.1:45675-80915 GCA_964242885.1 uncultured Actinomycetales bacterium | reverse complement strand
GCGCCTGATCGAGGGCTGGTACGGCACGGAGCTGCCCGGCGACTGGTGAGCAGGGCTGCCCGGCGACTGGTGAGCAGGGCTGCCCGGCGACTGGTGAGCAGGGCTGCCCGGGTCGGCCGGCGGCGCAGACGCCGACGACCGACCCGACGCGTCAGCGGGCGGCGGCCTGCAGCCGCTCGGCGACGACCCCGGCCGCCGGGTTGGTCGCGGTCGTGCCGTCCGGGAACAGCACCGTCGGGACGACGCGGTTGCCGCCGTTGACGCTCTTGACGTACTCCGCGGCCGCGTCGTCGGCCTCGACGTCGGTCTCGTCGTAGGCGACGCCGGCGCGGGCCAGGCCGGACTTCAGCCGGGCGCAGTACGGGCACCAGCTCGTGGTGAACAGCAGCGGGCGCTCGGTGGGGGCGGGCCAGCTGGCCATGTCGGACTCCTCGGGATCGGGCGGTGCACACCGGGCTGCGCGCGTCGCGCGTGCACATCCGGCGCGCAGATCGGCGGACCGTCCCCATCGGGAGAACCGGTGCGTGTCGGTCGCCGCTGGGAGGATGAACACGTGCCCCCGCAGACAACTTCCCCGACCCTGTCCGGCGGACGCTCCCCGGTCGGACCGTCGACCCCGGCGGGCGCGGATCCCGTCGAGCGGGTGCTCGCCGGTCTCGACCCGGAGCAGCGCGCCGTCGCGGAGGCCCTGCACGGCCCGGTCTGCGTGCTGGCCGGCGCCGGCACCGGGAAGACCCGGGCGATCACGCACCGCATCGCCCACGGCGTGCTCAGCGGGACCTACGCCTCGTCCCAGGTGCTGGCGGTCACCTTCACCACCCGCGCGGCCGGGGAGATGCGCGGTCGGCTGCGGGCCCTCGGCGCCGGCGGCGTCGCCGCCCGGACCTTCCACTCCGCGGCCCTGCGCCAGGCCCGGTACTTCTGGCCGCGGGTGCACGGCAGCGACCTGCCGGCGCTGGTGGACTCCAAGCTGCCCCTGGTGGCGGAGGCCGCGTCGCGGATCCGGCTCGGCGTCGACCGCACGATCCTGCGGGACCTGGCCGCGGAGATCGAGTGGTCGAAGGTCTCCAACGTGGAGCCCGACTCCTACGTCGCGGCGGCCGCCCGAGCCCGCCGGTCGGTGGCCGGGGTGGAGCCGGCGACCGTCGCCCGGGTGATCACCGGATACGCGGGAGTGTGCGCCGACCGCGGGCGCATCGACCTGGAGGACGTGCTGCTGCTGACGTGCGCCCTGATCGCCGACGAGCCCCGGGTCGCCGCCGCGGTCCGGTCGCAGTACCGGCACCTCGTCGTCGACGAGTACCAGGACGTCAGCCCGCTGCAGCAGCGGCTGCTCGACCTGTGGCTGGGCGACCGCTCCGAGGTCTGCGTCGTCGGCGATCCCGGCCAGACCATCTACTCCTTCGCCGGGGCCTCGCCGCGCTACCTGCTCGACTTCGGCCGCCGCCACCCCGACGCCACGGTGGTACGGCTGGAGCGCAACTACCGCTCGACGCCGGAGGTGCTCACCGTCGCCAACCGTGTGCTGGGGCAGGCCGGGGACCGGTCCGCGAGCGGTGCTCGCGTGCCGAGACTGGTGCTCCGCGCGCAGAACGCGTCCGGGCCCGAGGTGGCGTTCACCGGGTTCCCCGACGGGGTGGCCGAGGCGACCTCCGTGGCGAAGGAGATTGCTGCTCTCGTCAACGGCCCGGACCCGGTGCCGGCGCGGGAGATCGCGATCCTCTTCCGGGTCAACGCGATGTCCGCCGAGTTCGAGCAGGCGCTGGACGACGCGAAGGTGCCCTACGTGCTGCGCGGCGCCGAGCGCTTCTTCGACCGCGAGGAGGTCCGCCGGGCGGTCACCCTGCTGCGCGGCACCGCCCGGTCCTGGGCGGCGGGCACCCTCGCCGAGGCGGTCGACGCCGAGGAGTCCGGCCTCGTCGACCGGGTCCGCGACGTGCTGCGGTCGGCGGGCTGGTCACCGGAGGACCCGCCGGGCAGCGGTCGGGCCCGCGAGCGCTGGGAGTCCCTCGCCGCGCTGGCGGCGCTGGCCTCCGACACCGCCGCGGTTGCGCCCGAGGCGACGCTGCCCGACTTCGTCGCCGAGCTCGACGCGCGCATCGAGTCCGCGCACGCGCCGGTCGCCGACGGGGTCACTCTGAGCTCGCTGCACTCGGCCAAGGGGCTGGAGTGGGACGCGGTGTTCCTGGCCGGCGTCCACGAGGGCGGCCTGCCACTCTCCTACGCCGAGACGCCGGCGGAGATCGAGGAGGAGCGGCGCCTGCTGTACGTGGGGGCGACCCGCGCGCGCCGGCTGCTGCGGATCTCCTGGTCCGCCACGCGCACGCCCGGCGGGCGCGGTCGCCGGTCGGCCTCCCGTTTCCTCGACGGGATCCGGCCGGCCGACGCCGAGCCGGATCCCCGGCGTCCCGGCGCGGGGGACCGACGGCGCAAGGGCACGGCGTCCTGCCGGGTGTGCGGAGCGGTGCTCACCACCCCGGCGGAGGTGACGTTGGGCCGGTGCGCCGGGTGCCCCTCGGCCTACGACGAGGTCCTGTTCGAGCGCCTGCGGACCTGGCGCACCGAGACGGCGCGCGACCAGAAGGTGCCCGCGTACGTGGTGCTCACCGACGCGACGCTGCAGGTGCTCGCCGAGCGCCGGCCGGCCAGCGAGCGCGAGCTGGTCGGCGTCCCGGGGATCGGGGCGGTCAAGGTCACCCGGTACGGCGAGGACCTGATCCGTCTCTGCTCGGTCGCCGGTTGACGCTCGGTCGCCGGTCGACAGGGCCGCGCCGTCCCTCAGGGGCCGTCGCCCGACCGTGCTGAGCGCGCCGGCTGCGGTCCGCCGAAACTTCTCCGGGTAATTCCGTTGCCGGCCGGAGGTCGGGCCGATACCGTCTGTTCTGCCGAGCGCGAGACCGCGCCGGCCAGCCCACCGCCCCGCCTCCCCGGCAGGGACGCGAGCACGCGAAGGAGGTGCCCCTGATGGTGACCACGTTGATGACGCCGACCGTCGACCTGACCGGTCCGGCCAACGCTGCCGTCGTCCGGGGGAGCTCCGTCAACGGCGCTCCCACCCGCACGGGGACCTCCGTGCAGGCCGCGGCGTACCACGCCGGCAGCTGGGCTCCGACGTTCGACGGGACCACTGTCTACCGCGTCGAGGGTCCCGCGATGGGCATCCGTCGTGACGACGCCCCATTCGGGAACGTTCGCACCGATCTGTCCACCAACCCGTCCCACGTCCGCGTTCTCGCGCGGGAGATCCCGGTGTAACACCACCGCCGACCTCCTCGAGGCCGCGGAACCGGGACATCCGGGACCGCGGCCTTTCTGCTGTCCCGGCCCGGATCCGGCATCCCGCCGACGGTCGCACCGACCACACAGCAGCCATTGCGAGGAGGACCACCGGTGAACACCGGACTGCACGGCGCAGCGCCGTGCACCACCACGAAGCCGGACCCCGTGTCGACCACCGCGGGGACGGTGCACGCCCTGCCCTGCTGGACCGCCGACCCGGAGCTGTTCTTCGCCGAGACGCCGACCAGCGTCGACGCCGCCAAGCAGCTCTGCGCCTCCTGTCCGGTCCGCACCCGGTGTCTGACCGAGGCGATGGACCGGGCCGAACCGTGGGGCGTGTGGGGTGGCGAGCTGTTCGACGGTGGCGCGATCGTCCCGCGGAAGAGGCCGCGCGGCCGACCCCGCAACGTCGACCGGGCCCGCGACGCCGCCTGGCACGCCGCTCACCGGCTCACCTCGGTTGCGTGAGCAGCGATCGCGTCCGCGAGCGTTGCTCTGCCCAGGGTCGGTACGGCCACGCCGCCAGCCGCACCACCGAACCACCGAACCACCGAACCACCGAACCACCGAACCACCGAACCGTGGCGTCCGCCGCGGTCGGTCTCCGGGGAACCGTCCCCGGCAACGACGTCGAGGAGTGCACCGTGTACAGCTTGGGATCGGCAGGACACCTGGCCCAGACCCGATGTCTGGAGCTACGCGCACGGACGACCGACCAGCGGGTGGCCGGCAGCCCCCGCACACCGGGCGGGCGGCGCGGGCGCGGGCGCGGGCGGCGCGGATCGGTGAACCCCGGCCCCGCCGCGCGCACCACCACCTGACGAGGCACCGAGGGCGGGTCGGCATCGCGCCGACCCGCCCTCGGTGCACCCCGGAGCGCAGGCGCCATCCGCCGCGAGTCGGTCTCAGCCGGTGAAGCCCGGCACCCACCGGACCAGTTCGGACCGGAACGGGGCGGTCGCGCCCAGCTGGGACAGGATCGCGATGGCCCCGAGCCAGACCCGGTGGATGAGCAGGTAACTGGGCGGCAGGTTGATCTTCAGGCCGGTCGCGCCGTCACCGCGCGGGTTGTTGATCCGTTCGAACTCCCCGCGCATCCACTCCCGGGAGAACGTGAAGTACTCCGACCGGGCCGGCTCGACGAACGGCGACAGGTACTCGTAGAGCTCGTCGGCGTCCAGGTCGACCTGGTCCCGGACGAAGCCCTCGGCCCGCAGGCCCGCCAGCATCCCGGCCCGGTCCCCGACCAGACCGGCCTGCAGGACCACACCGACGCTGGCGGGCAGCCCGCCCGGCAGCCGCGCGGCCGCGCCGAAGTCGAGGACGCCCAGCCGGTCGTCCGCCGTCATCCGGTAGTTGCCCGGGTGCGGGTCGGCGTGCAGGAGCCCGGCCCGGCCCGGCGAGGAGAAGTGGAAGCGGCTGAACAGCAGCCCGGCGCGGTCCCGCTCCGCCTGGGTGCCGGTGGCGATGACCTGCGACAGCGGGGTCCCGTCCAGCCACTCGCTGACCAGGACCTGCTTGCGCGCGTCGACGACCTGGGGGACGACGATCTCCGGGTCGTCGGCGAAGGCGGCGACGAACGCCGTCTGCGCGGCCGCCTCGTACTCGTAGTCCAGCTCCTCGAGCAGCCGGTCGCGCATCTCGTCCATCAGCGGGCGCACGTCGATGCCCGACACCAGCGAGCCCAGCGCCCGGGAGAGCCGCCGGATCTGGCGCAGGTCGGCGCGGATGGCCTGCTCGGCCCACGGGTACTGGATCTTCACCGCGACCGTCCGGCCGTCGGACCACACGGCCTTGTGCACCTGACCGACCGAGGCGGCCGCGGCCGGGATCTCGTCGAAGGAGGTGAACAGCCCGGCCCAGTCGGGCCCGAGCTGCTCGACGAGCACCCGGCGGGTGGTGGCCGGGTCCATCGGCGGCGCGGCCTCCTGCAGCCGCACCAGCTGTTCGCGGTACGGGGCGATCAACTGGTCGGGCAGCGCCGCCTCGAAGACGGACAGCGCCTGGCCGAACTTCATCGCCCCGCCCTTGAGCTCGCCCAGGACGCGGAACACCTGCTCGGCGCTGCGCTGCTGGATCTCGGCGCTGACGACCTCGGCGGACGCCCCGCCGATCCGGCGGCCGATGCCGACCGTCGCGCGTCCGGCCAGGCCGAGGGGGAGCGTGGCCAACTTGAGGGTCCTGGACATCGGGCTGCGCGGAGGCGTGTTGCTCACGTCCCCATCCTCGTCCGTGGCGCCCCGCGGCGAGCGGGCACCCCGGTGGCCGCGGCGTCAGGCCGTCCGCTGACAGCCGCAGGCCGGGTGCGGTGCCCAGCTGCGGCGGCGCCCCGTGCCGTCGGGCAACCGGAACTCGACGGTGCCGTCGACGCTCGGTGGCGCGCCGCCGCCCAACCAGCTCAGGACGTGCAACGCGGCGGTGGACGCGACCAGCGTCGCGAGCACCCCGTCACACGCCTCGACCGCGGGCGCCCCGCGGGGTACACCGCGGACCACCGCCCCGACCGGGCCGCCCCGCGGTGCCGCCTCGTCGGTGGACCCCGGCCGCAGCGGCGCCCGGGCGCCGGCGGCGAGCTGGTCGACCACCAGTGGCCACGCCGGGTCCCGGTCGGTCCGGGTGAGGTCGTGGCAGCGCACGCACGAGGTGCGGCCGGGCACGACCAGCGGCCCCACCGAACCGACCGTCTCGCGGATCCCGGTCACCAGGTGCGGGACGCCCGCGGCCCGCAGCCCGCAGAGCTGCTCCCGGTCCGCGCCGCCGTCGGTCACCACGACGAGGGCCGGTGCCGGGTGGTCGGTGAACAGGCGGGTAGCCGGTGCGACCTCGGTCAGCCGGCGGCGCAGGCCGGCCCGCCGCGGGCGGCCGACGTCGTCGGCCCCGAGGCCGGCCGGCGCCCGGTCGCTGTGCCGCGTGAGGCGGTCGTCGTCGGCGACCAGCCCGCCGACCCCGGCCGATCCCAGCAGCAGGCTGATCGCGGTCGCCAGGCGCCCGCCGCCGCGGACGCCGACCGTGGCCGCCGACCGCCGGTCCAGTTCCGCCGCCCCGCCGTCGGACCCGCCGTCGAGCAGCGACCACGCGGCGAGGTCCGGTTCCAGCCGGCGCCGGTGCTCGGCCACTGCGGTGCCGACCCGCCGCAGCGTGCGCTCCGACCGCCCCCGGACCCGACCGTCACCAGGGGAGGTGCCCGGCTCGGCGGCTGCGGCACGCCCGGTGCCCGGCGGCTGGGTGCCCGGCGGCTGGGTGCCCGGCGGCTGGGTGCCCGGCGGCTGGGTGCCCGGCGGCTGGGTGCCGTCGAGCACCCCGGCGGTGGCCAGGTCCCGCACCACCTGCTGGACGGTCGTCGGGGACACCTGGTGGCGGCGCGCGAGGGTGGCCAGGTCCGCCCGGCCGTCGAGGTGCTCGATGAGCTCGACGATCCCGGTCGACGGCGCGCGGAACACCACCGCGCGTTCCGGGTCGACGCCGAGCTGGATGGTCCAGCGGTCCCGCCGGACGGCGCGCAGCGCCTTCTTCAGTGCCGGCCGTGCCGTCATGGACGGCTCGGCACGCGCGGGAGTCATGACCGGACAATTCCACACGAAAGCTAGGCAAACCGGCGCATCCACAAGCAAACACAGGGTGCGCGAGGCCGACCCGGCCCCGGGCGGCGGTGAGCCGGTTCCTACCATCGGGTGTGACCACCGGTTCGCTGCCTCCGACGCGCCGGCCCACCGACCCCCGGGGACCGGTTGGGTCGCGGCTGCGGCTGCTGCTCGTGCACGCCCACCCCGACGACGAGGCGATCCTCACCGCGGCGACGATGGCGCGGGCGGTGGCCGACGGGCACGCCGTCACCCTGCTCACCGCCACCCGCGGCGAGGCCGGCGAGGTGTACCTCGCCGAGCTGGCCGCGCTGCAGGGGGACCCGACCGCGCTCGGTGCGCACCCGAGCCCAACCGCGCTTGGCGCGCATCGCGAGGGCGAGCTGGCGGCTGCGATGGGCGAGCTCGCGGTGACCGACGCACGCTTCCTGCGACCGGTGCCCGGACCGGCGGGCCCGGTGCCGGACCGCTGGGTCGACTCGGGGATGGCGGACGCCCGGGTGGGGACCGACGCGAGTCGCCGCTCGGGCGCCGTCCGGCCGACGCCGTTCGCCGACGCGGACCTGCTGGCCACCGCGAGCGCCGTGGCCCGGGTGGTGCGCGAGGTCCGGCCGCACGTGCTGGTCACCTACGACGAAGCCGGCGGGTACGGACATCCCGACCACGTCGCCGTCCACCGGGCCGCGATGTACGCGCTGGTGCTCGCCGCGGCGCCCGGGTTCGACCCCGAGGCCGGCCCGGTCTGGGAGGTGCCGAAGGTCTACTGGACGGCCGCGCCGCGATCGGTCGTGCTCGCCGGGCTCTCCCGCGCGGCCGCCGCCGTGCGGTCCGGCTCGGCGCCCGGAATGGTCGTCCACCCCGATCCAGCGGGAGCGCCGGCGATCGAGGACGCTGTTGTCACCACCGTGGTCGACGGCGCGCGGTGGCTGGACCGGAAGGTCGCGGCGATGGCGGCGCACCGGACGCAGCTGGCCGTTGCCCAGGTGGCGGACGGGTACGTGTTCGCCCTGACCAACCGGATCGCGCAGCCGGTCGACCCCGTCGAGCAGTACCGCCTCGTCCGCGCCGTGGGCATCCCGCCGACGACCGGCACCGAGGAAGACCTGTTCGCCGGGCTGGACGGATGGCTCGACCGCTGAACCGAGTGGGCCGACCGAGCGTCGGACAGATCGACACGTGGCCGCGACAGCGGGTGCGACGGCCGGCACGAGCCGGGTGCGACCGCACGGGCGCGTGCGAGACGGGGAGCGGACATGGCACGCGGTCCTGGCACGGCGGCGCTGCACCAGGTCGACGCCGGCCGCATCGAGGTCCGTCGCAGCACGCGGCGGCGCCGCACCGTGTCGGCCTACCGCAGCGGCGACAGCGTCGTGGTCCTGCTCCCCGCCCGGCTCGCGCCCGCCGAGGAGCAGCGCTGGGTCGACACGATGGTGAGCCGGCTGGAGCGCCGCGAGGCCCGGGTCCGCCCCGGCGACGCCGCGCTGGAGCGCCGCGCGATCGAGCTGTCCCGCCGGTACCTGGCCGGTGCCGCGACCCCGGCCAGCGTCCGCTGGACCGACCGGCAGAACTCGCGGTGGGGATCGTGCACCCCCGCCGACCGCACGATCCGGATCAGCTCGCGGCTGCGCGGCGTCCCGACCTGGGTCCTCGACTACGTGGTGGTCCACGAGCTGGCCCACCTGCTCGAGGCCTCGCACGACAAGCGCTTCTGGGCACTCGTCGACCGCTACCCCCGCGCCGAGCGGGCGCAGGGGTTCCTCGAGGGGATGGCGCACGTCCTCGACGCCAACGGTGCCGGCGCGCCGGAGCTCGCCGGCGACGACCTGGTCGACGACTCCGACGCCGCGGGCGCCGACGACCGCCGGAACCCGCGCGAGCTCCCGGTTGCCTGACCCGGACCTGCAGGAGTCCGACCGTTCGGCCGTACCACCCGGCGCCCGCGTCGTGGTGGTGCTCGCCCGGGACGTCACCGGCGGCGCCGCCGGTGCGGGCGCGCCGCCGGGTGTGGACCGCCACGCCTGGGCGCTGGCCCTGTTCGAGGACACCTACGAGGTGGCGGAGGGACTGACCGGGGTGGCCGTCGTGCTGGCTGCCGCCCCGGACCAGCTGGCGGCGGTCGCCGAGCTGACCTGGCCGGGCACCCCGGCGCTGGCCGTCGACCCTGCCCGGCCGCTGGCGGGCCTCACGCGGGCGCTGGCCGCCGCCGCCGCGGTCGTCGTGTTGCCCGGCGACGTCCCGGACCTGCCCGGGCTGCTGGTGGGGAAGCTCTTCCGCGAGCTGGGGTCGGCCGACCTGGCGGTCAGCCCGGCCGCCGGGACAGGACTCGCCGCCCTGGGCATCGCCTTCCCACCCGCTGACTGGGTGCGGGCGGCGGACCCGTCGCCGGACAGCGAGCCGGCCGAGCTGGCCGCCGCCGCTCCGCGCCGGTCAGCGTTCCGGCAGGTCCCCGGCTGGCACCGGCTGCGCTCCCCGGCCGACCTGGCCGCACTCGACCCCGGCCTGGAGAGCTGGGAGAACACCCGCGCGCTGCTGTCGGGCCGGCCGCTCGGGTGACGCCGGCCCGGGCTGAGCGAGCCGGTGACCATGAGGCCGGCCCGCCGCCTCAGGACCGCGGCTCCGGCCCTGCCGGCTGGCCCCCCTCATCGCCGTCTTCGTCCCGACCGCCGTCAGCCGGACCGGGCCGGTCGGTCTCTGGCCCCCGTTCGTCGGCCGGCGCCTCGACCGGCGCGTCGCCGACGCTGCCGGAGGTCAGCGCCGACAGGTCCGCCTCGGTGAGCTGGTCGCCGGGCTCGCCGGCGGTGTCCCCGCCGACGTAGCCCAGCGGGTCGTCCAGGTCGCCACCCGACGGCAGCAGGTCCGGGTGTGCCCAGACCGCGTCGCGTCCCTCGACCCCGCGGGCGTCGCGCAGCGCTGCCCACAACCGGCCCGCCTCCCGCAGCCGGCGCGGGCGCAGTTCCAGCCCGACGAGGGTGGCGAAGGTCTGCTCCGCAGGCCCGCCGGCGGCGCGGCGGCGGCGGACCGACTCCGCGATCGCCGCCGAGCTCGGCAGCCGGTCGTGGACGGCCAGGCTGACGACGTCGTCGACCCACCCCTCCACCAGCGCCAGGACCGTCTCCAGCCGGGCCAGCGACGCGCGCTGGGCCGGCGTGTCCTCGGGCTCGAACAGCCCGCCGCCGAGCGCGTCCTGCACCGCCTGCGGATCGGCCGGGTCGACCCGACCCAGGACGTCGCGCAGCTTGTCGGTGTCCACGCTGACCCCGCGCGCGTACTCCTCGACGAGCCCGACCAGGTGGGCGCGCAACCACGGCGCACCGGCCGCGAGCCGTTGGTGCGCGCACTCGCGCAGCGCGAGGTAGAGGCGGACGTCCTCGACGGGGACCCCGAGGCCGGTGCCGAACGCGTCGACGTTGGCCGGGAGCAACGCCAGCCGCGACGGCTTCGCCAGCGGGATGCCGACGTCGCTGGTGCCGAACACCTCGCCGGCCAGCTCACCGACGGCCTGGCCGATCTGGGCGCCGAACATCGCCCCGCCGAGCTGGCGCAGCATCCCCGTCATCTGGCCGCCGAGTGCGCCGATGTCCATCCCCGGCGCCAGCTCGCCGAGCTGGCCGGGCAGCTGGGTCCCCATCGCGGCGACCACCCGCTCCGCGACCGGGTCCACCAGGTCCTGCCAGCCGCCGAGGGTGCCCTCGACCCACTCCGCCCGGCTCCAGGCCACCCCGCCGAGCCCCGACGTCGGCAACGTCGTGGCCGGGTCCAGCCACAGTTCGGCGAGCCGCACCGCGGCGTCGACCGCGTCCCGCTCGGTCCGGGAGACGCTGCGGTCGCCCTTGGCCGACACGGTCTGGCGGGCGACGTCGCGGGCCAGGTCCCAGTTGACGGTGCCGCCCTGCCACGACAGCAGCCGGCCGAGCTGGGCGAACACCGCGCCCAGGTCGCCGCCGCCCGGACCGCCCGGACCACCGGGCCCGCCGAAGCCGGGGATGCCACCGAACCCGGGCAGGCCGGGGAACCCCCCGCCCATGCCGCCGCCCATGCCGCCGCCGGGTCCGCCGGGGCCGGATCCGCCCGCACCAGATCCGCCGGGGCCGGATCCGCCGGTGCCCGACCCGCCCGTGGGCGGCTCGCCGTCCGCCGGCAGGTCGGCGCCGAAACCGATCGGCGGCGTCACCGTGCCCTCGCCGGAACGCGCCGGTCGCCGGCTGTGTCGCTGGTCATCGCAGTCCCCTCATCCGGTGCGCCGGGAGCAGGTGCCACCCGGTCGCCCTGGTCCTGTCCACCGTCGACCTGCCGGAGGCCGGCTCCAGGCCCGCTCGGTGTCGTACTGTCCCCAACCTAGGACGCGGAGGTGACGGGCTGACCGAGCGCAGCGGCGTGCCCGCGCACGATGGCCGTGGCGGGCCGGTTCCCCGGGTGCGTGTCGCGGTGACCGGGGCAGCCGGGCCGGTCGCGCGCCTGTTCGTCGACCGCCTGCTGGCCGATCCGGCGGTGTCCGGGGTGGTCGCCGTCGACGCCGGAACCGCGGACGGGGACCTGGCCGACGAGCGGTCCCGGGGTGTCCGGGTGGTCGAGACCGACAGTTGCGACCCGGCCATCGCCGACGCCTTCGCGGGCTGTGACGTCGTCGTGCACCTGGACCCGGACCCGGTTCGGCACCAGCTGCCCGGCCCGCGACCTGATGAGCTCACCGGCGCCGCAGCCCCGGTCGGGACCGCGGCGCCGACCGCCGTCGCGGCGGCGGTCCGCGTCGACAAGGACGGGGTCGACAAGGACGGGGCGGACCAGGACGGGGCGGCCGGCGCGGACGGCGTGCCCAGCGCGCCGGAGCTCGAACTGCGGGCACCGGCTCCCGCCGGGCGTGCGGTGCGGGCGGCACAGACGGTGCTCACCGCCGCCGCGGCCGCCGGCGTCCGCACCGTCGTCCTGGTGACCAGCGCCATGGTCTACGGCGCCCGGTCGGACGGCGCGGTCCCCGTCGGCGAGGACGACCCGCCCGCCGCGGACCCGGTGAGCCCGATGCTGCGCGAGATGCTGGAGATCGAGCGGGTGGCAGCCACGGCGGGACGCACCCATCCCGGTGTCTCCGTCGCGGTGCTGCGCCCGGCAGCCCTGGTCGGCCCCGGCGTGGACACGCTGGTGACCCGCCACTTCGAGGCGCCCCGACTGCTCACGGTCCGCGGCGCGGCCATGCGGTGGCAGTTCTGCCACCTCGACGACCTCGTCGCGGCCCTGCTCGTCGCCGCCACCCGGCCGGTGACCGGTGCCGTCACCGTCGGCTGCACCGGTTGGCTGGCGCAGGACGAGGTCGAGCGGCTGTCCGGCCTGAGCCGCGTGGAGCTGCCGGAGTCACTGGCCTTCGGCACCGCCGAGCGGCTGCACCGCCTCGGCCTCACCCCGGCGCCCCCGGGGGAGCTGCGGTACGTCACCCGGTCCTGGGTGGTGCCCTCGACGCGGCTGCGCGACGCCGGGTGGCGTCCGCTGTGGGACAACGCCGACGCGTTCTCCGTGCTGCTGGAGGAGGCCCGCGGACGGGTCGCCCTGGCGGGGCGGCGGATCGGGCGCCGGGAGACGGCGACGCTGGGCGCGGCCGGCGCGACCGTGGCCGTCCTCGGTACCGCGGCGATCGTCCGCCGCGCCCGCCGAGTCCGGCGGCGGGGATGAGCGGCGTGCCGGCGGGGGTGAGCGGCGTGCCGGCGGGGGTGAGCGGCGTGCCGGCGGCGGGGCCGAGCGGCGCGCCGGGGGCGGCCGGCGCCCTCACCGGCCTGCGCACCGGGCCGATCACCGTGCAGGAGGTGCTCGACGCGGTCAGCCGGTCCGGCGTCGGCGGCACCGCGGTGTTCGTCGGTTCGGTCCGCGACAACGACGCCGACCCCCGGGGCGCGCGCGCCGTCAGCGGGCTGGACTACTCCGCGCACCCGGACGCCGAGCGCGTCCTGGCCGAGGTCACCGCCGAGGTGGCCGCGGCCGCCCCGGCCGGCACCGTCGTCGCCGTTGTGCACCGGACCGGGTCCCTGGCCGTCGGGGACCTCGCGATCGTCGCGGCAGCCGGGTCGGCGCACCGGGGCGCCGCGTTCGACACCTGCCGGCGACTGGTCGACGAGGTCAAGGGCCGGGTGCCGATCTGGAAGCGCGAGCACCACGTCGACGGGTCGGCGTCCTGGGTGGGGATGCCGGAGTCCGGCCGCCCCGACTGAGCTGGCGGAGGGCCGCCGCTCTCGCCCGGGTCGACCGTCCTAGGCTGGCCGCCCGTCGGCCCGGGGAGGCCGGCCCAGGACCCGGACTGCCGGGGGAGGGCGGTGCCGGTTCCGATGCGCGCGCCCACCCTGCCGCGCCGCGGGCCCACCCTGCCGCGCCGCCCGGCCGCCGGGCAGCGCCGCGCCACGACCGGGTCCGCCCCCGCGCCGCGCCGCGCCGCCGCCGGGTTCGCGGCGGTCCTGTTCGCGGTGCTCGCCCTGGTGGTCGCCACGGCGAACGTGCCGTACGTGCTGTACGCGCCGGGGGTCGCGGTCGACACCCTGGCCTCGGTCGCCGGGCGCCAGGTGGTCTCCGTCTCCGGTCGCCCGACCTACCCGACGGACGGGTCGCTGGACCTGACCACGGTGAGCGTGACCAGCGCGGGTGCGCGCCTGTCCCTGGTCGAGGCGCTGCTGGGCTGGGTGGATCCCAGCCGGGAGGTGCTGCCCCGGGCGCTGGTGTACCCGACGACCCAGAGCACCGACGCCGCCCGGGCGGAGGGGCAGGCGCAGATGACCAGCTCCCAGGAGGCGGCCGTGCTGGCCGCTGCCCGGGAGCTGGGCCTGCCGGTCACCGTCACGACGGTCGTCGGCGAGGTGACCGCGGGCGGCCCGGCCGCCGGTCGCCTGGTCGCCGGACAGCGCATCCTCACCGTCGACGGCCGCCGGGTCGCCGACTCGGCGGCGGTGGCCGCCGCCGTCCGGGCGCACCGGCCCGGCACGACGGTCACCCTCGGCGTCGCCCCCGCCAGCGGCGCCCCCGCCAGCGGCGCCGATGCCGGCGCCGGGACGGGGGGCGGGACCCGGACGGTGACGGTCCGGGTCGGCAACCCGCCGGCGGGGTCGGCCGTGCCCGCCGGTTCGGGCTACCTGGGGATCGCCCTGCAGCAGAGCGAGCGGACCGTGCTCGACGCCGACATCGAGCTGGGCCAGTCGATCGGCGGCCCGAGCGCGGGTCTGATGTTCTCCCTGGCGATCGTGGACCGGCTCACCCCGGGGACCCTGCCGGGCCGGGTCCACGTCGCGGGCACCGGCACCATCGACGCGGGCGGGACCGTGGGCGCGATCGGCGGGATCCGGCAGAAGATGCTCGGCGCGCGCACCGCCGGTGCGACGCTGTTCCTCGCACCGGCCGCGAACTGCGCCGAGGCGGCGGGTCGTCCGGTCGAAGGGTTGCGTCTGGTGCGGGTGGAGAACCTCGACGGAGCGGTCAGCGCGCTCCGCGCGGCGGCTGCGGGTCGGACCGCGGAGGTCCCGGCGTGCTGAGCCGCGGAGGACGCCGGTGAGCAGCGCCGGGTCGGCCCCGACCCGGCCCCGCCGCCGGGGCGTGCGCGGGCTGCTCGTGCTCACCGTGCTGGTGGTCGCCGCCCTGATCGCGCTCAGCGTCGTCGCGGCCGTCGGCACCGACCTGCTCTGGTACCGGTCGGTCGGCGCGTCGGGGGTGCTGACCACCGAGCTGCGCACCCGGGCGCTGCTGTTCGCCGGCGGCGCCCTGGTCGCCGGCGGAGTCGCCGCGGTCAACCTCGGAGTCGCCGGGCGCGACCGCCGCCTCCTCGCCGTCGTGCCCTCGCGCCCGGGGAACGAGGCCGGCGGACCCGACGGCGGCATCCGCGGTCCGGTCGACCGTCCCGACGGCGGGCGCCCCGGCTCGAACCGGCCGGGCCAGGGTGCCGGTGGCCGGGCGGGCGGGAGCCGGTCCGGTGACCAGCCCGACGGCGACCCGCCCGGACGCCGGGCCGCCCAGCTGCCCCCGGTGGTGCTGGTCCCGCGGACCGCGGCCGACGCCGACCCGTTCCGCCGGCTGCTCGGCGTCGCCGTCACCGCCGCCCTGGCCCTGGTCGTCGGACTCGCGGCGCAGGGCCAGTGGAAGGCCGTGCTGGCCGCGTTGAACGCCCAGCCGTTCGGCACCCGGGACCCGCAGTTCGGCCTCGACGCCTCGTTCTACGTCTTCACCTACCCGCTGCTGCGGTGGCTGCTCACGGCCGCGCTCGTGCTCGTCGGAGTGGTGCTGGTGGCCACCGCGGTCGCCTACGCCGCGAGCAGGTCCCTGCGGCTGGCTCCCCCGCGGCCTGCTGCCACACCGGCCGCGCAGACCCACCTGCTCGTGCTGATCGGCGTCTTCGTCCTGCTCCGCGCGGTGTCCAGCTGGCTGGACCGGTACGCGGTGATGTTCCGCCGGGGGTCCACCTCCGGCTTCGACGGGCCGTCCTACACCTCGGTCAACGCCGACCTGCCGGCCTCGACGATCCTGGCCGTGCTCGGTGTCATCTGCGCGGCGCTGTTCTTCGTCTCGGCGGCCCGTCGCAGCTGGGTGCTGCCGGGCGTCGGCCTCGGCCTGCTGGTGCTGTCCGGCCTGCTCCTCGGGGTGGTGTGGCCCGCTGTCGTGCAGGCCTTCCGCGTGCAGCCCAACCAACCGGCGTACGAGGCGCCGTTCATCGCCCGCAACAGCACCGCGACCCGGAACGCCTACGGACTGCAGGACGTCGAGCAGGTCGACTACCCGGGCCGGGCCGCGATCCGGCCGCAGACCCGGACGGCGACCGCGGCGAACTCCGGCGGCATCCGACTGCTGGACCCGTCGCTGGTGTCCTCGACGTTCACCCAGAACCAGCAGGTCCGCAGCTACTACAGCTTCCCGACGCCGCTGTCGGTGGACCGCTACCGGATCGCCGGGCGCACGCAGGACGTCGTGGTCGGCGCCCGCGAGATCAACCTGTCCGGGATCGCCGCCGGCCAGCGGACGTGGGTCAACGACCACACCGTCTACACCCACGGCTACGGGCTGGTCGCGGCGTCGGCGACCGACGTGGGCGCCGGCGGGCTGCCCACCTACCTGGCCGGGCCGATCAACGAGGCCGGCCGGGCCGACGGCGCCCTGGGGGCGTACGAGCCGCGGATCTACTTCGGTCAGCAGACCGACCGGTACGCGATCGTCGGCGCGACCGCGGGCACCGCCCCCACCGAGCTGGACCTGCCCGCCGACGGGACCGGGGCCCAGCGCAACACCACCTACGCGGGCAGCGGCGGCGTGGGGATCGGCTCGGCCGGGACCCGCCTGCTGTTCGCCTGGAACTTCGCCGACCGCAACATCCTGCTCAGCCCGCGGGTGAACAGCGCGTCGCGGATCCTCTACGACCGGGAGCCGGCCGACCGGGTCCGCAAGGTCGCGCCCTGGCTGACCGTCGACGGCAGCGTGTACCCGACCGTCGTGGACGGGCGCATCGTCTGGGTCGTCGACGGGTACACCACCAGCGCGACCTATCCGGGGTCGGAGCAGGTCGATCTCGGCTCGGAGACCACGAACTCCCAGTCCGGCAGCGAGCGCGCTCTCGGCGGGCGAGTCAACTACCTGCGGAACTCGGTCAAGGCGACCGTCGACGCCTACGACGGGACCGTCCGCCTCTACGCGTGGGACCCCGAGGACCCGGTGCTGCGGACCTGGTCGGCGGTGTTCCCGGGGACCGTGCAGCCGCGCTCGGCGGTGCCCGACGCGCTGCTGGACCACCTGCGCTACCCGCAGAACCTGTTCCAGGTGCAGCAGGGCCTGCTCGGCCGGTACCACGTCGAGTCGGCGGCGGCGTTCCTGGCCCGGACCGACTTCTGGACCGCGGCGCCGGATCCCAACGGCGGCAACCAGCGGCAGGCGCCGCTCTACCTGTCGGTGACGGCACCGGGATCGACGACGCCGACGTTCTCGGTCACCGGGACGTTCGTACCGCAGTCGACGACCGAGTCGGGTCCGAAGAACCTGGCCGGCTACCTGTCGGTGGACGCCGACGCGCGCAGCGAGGACTACGGGAAGCTGACGCTGCTGACGGCCAGCGGAGACACCCAGCTGCCCGGGCCTTCGCAGGTGGACGCGAACTTCAAGTCCACGTTCGCCCAGACGCTGAACCTGCTGTCCGGCAACGGCAGCGGGGCGTCGGTCAACTGGGGCGACCTGATCGCGCTGCCGGTCGACGACGGGATCCTGTGGGCGCAGCCGGTCTACGTCACCCGCAACTCCGGCGCGCGGTTCCCCCTGCTGCAGCAGGTGTTCGTGGCCTACGGCGGCGGTCCGGCCCTGGCCCAGGGCACCACGCTGAGCGATGCTCTCGCCGCGCTGTTCCGCGCGCCGGTCACCACGCCGGGGTCCGGGTCGACGCCGACCCCGGGGACGCCGGCACCGATCGGCGAGGACCTGAGAGCGGCGCTCGCGGCGGCGGACGACGCGCTCGCCGATGCCGACACCGCCCTCAAGGCGGGGGACTTCACCGCCTACGGGGCGGCGCAACGGCGGCTGCGGGACGCGGTGGACCGGGCGATCGCCCTGGAGGCTGGCGCCGGCAGCAGCGCCGCGCCCTCGACGCCTGCCGGGACCCCGGCGCCCGGCGTCACGCCGCCGGCCACCCCGGCCACCCCGACCGCTCCGGCGACGCCGCCGTCCTGAGGGTGCGCTGCCGCGGAACCGGCCGGGGGTCGGGCGATTTGGCGGCTCCACCCGGGCCCGACTAGTGTTCGAGGTGCGACGCGGGGTGGAGCAGCTCGGTAGCTCGCTGGGCTCATAACCCAGAGGCCGCAGGTTCAAATCCTGCCCCCGCTACTGCCAGGAGGGCCCGGACACCTGTCCGGGCCCTCTTTCGTGTCCCGGGCTCGCTCGGGGGGACGTCGCCGTGACCAGTCGCGCGGTGGGACGGGGGTCGCGCCGGGGGCATCCGGACGGTTGGATCGGCCGCATGCACCCCCGCGCCGGACAGCCCGCCCGCCCCGAGGACCTGGTCGATCTCGACGCCCTGCTGGCCGCGTACAGCGACCGGCAGCCGGACCTGTCCGACCCGGCCCAGCGGGTGGTGTTCGGCACCTCCGGCCACCGCGGATCCAGCCTGGACGGCGCGTTCAACGAGGCGCACATCCTGGCGATCACCCAGGCGATCTGCGAGTACCGCGCCGCCCAGGGAACCACCGGCCCGCTGCTGATCGGCCGGGACACCCACGGCCTGTCCGAGCCGGCCTGGCGCACGGCGCTGGAGGTGCTGGTCGCCAACGACGTGCAGGTGCTGGTGGACGACCGCGACGACGTCACCCCGACGCCTGCGGTCTCGCACGCGATCCTGCGGCTGAACGGCCGGGGAACCGCATCGTCGGGCGAGCTGGCGCGCGGCGATGCGGACGGCATCGTCGTGACCCCGTCGCACAACCCGCCGCGCGACGGCGGCTTCAAGTACAACCCGCCGCACGGCGGCCCGGCGGACTCCGCTGCCACGAAGGCGATCGCCGACCGCGCCAACGAGCTGCTCGAGGCCAACCTGGCCGGCGTCCGGCGGATCCCGTTCGAGCGCGCGCGGGCGGCAGCGGCCGGGTACGAGTTCCGCGGCACCTACGTCGCCGACCTGCCGACCATCCTCGACCTGGACGCGGTGCGCGAGGCCGGGCTGCACGTCGGGGCGGACCCCCTCGGCGGTGCCAGCGTCGGCTACTGGTCGGCGATCGCCGAGGCGCACCGGCTCGACATCACGGTCGTCAACCCGGTCGTCGACCCCCGCTGGCCGTTCATGACCCTCGACACCGACGGCAAGATCCGGATGGACTGCTCGTCGCCCTCGGCGATGGCCTCGCTCATCGAGCGCCGGACCGGGTACGACATCGCGACCGGCAACGACCCGGACTCCGACCGGCACGGCATCGTCACCCCCGACGCCGGCCTGATGAACCCCAACCACTTCCTCGCGGTGGCGATCTCGCACCTGCTCGGCACCCGGTCCTGGGGAGCCGACGCCGCCGTCGGCAAGACGCTCGTGTCGTCCTCGCTCATCGACCGGGTGGTGGCCGGCCTCGGCCGGACGCTGCTGGAGGTGCCGGTCGGCTTCAAGTGGTTCGTTCCCGGCCTGGTCGACGGCAGCGTCGTCTTCGGCGGCGAGGAGAGCGCCGGCGCAAGCTTCCTGCGCACCGACGGCAGCGTCTGGACGACCGACAAGGACGGCATCCTGCTGGCGCTGCTGGCGAGTGAGATCCGGGCGGTCACCGGCTCGAGCCCCAGCCAGCTGCACGCCGAACTGGTCGGGAAGTACGGGGAGTCGGTCTACGCCCGGGTCGACGCGCCGGCCGACCGCGCGCAGAAGGCACGGCTGGCCGCACTGACCCCCGACGACGTCACGGCCACCGAGCTCGCCGGCGAGCCGATCACCGCCCGGCTCACGCAGGCCCCCGGCAACGACGCGGCGATCGGCGGGCTGAAGGTGACCACGGAGAACGCCTGGTTCGCCGCCCGACCGTCGGGCACCGAGGACGTCTACAAGATCTACGCGGAGTCGTTCCTGGGTGCCGACCACCTCGCGCAGGTGCAGGAGGAGGCGCGCTCCGTCGTCGACGCCGCCCTGTCCGCCTGAGCCCGGGTCGTGCTGGACTGCACCGCTACCCGGGTGGCGGCGCGCCGCCTGAGTCGGGCCGTCCCGCGGCGAGCCAGTTGGTGAACCCCAGTCCGCCCCGCGGACCGGGTGCGGTGGGCAGCAGCCCGCCGGCGGCCATCGCGCGGCCCGCCCGCCCGGGCAGCTGCACCGGCACCACCCGGCGCCTGGACCGCTGGGCCAGCAGCACCTGGCGGGCCATGTCGGGGAGGTCGTGCCGGTCGGGCCCGGCCAGCTCGGGAGCGAGCCCGACCGGGTCGGCGAGGGCCATCCCGGCCAGCGCCTGCCCGACCTCGCTGGCCGCGACCGGCTGGATCGGCATGCGGGGGACGACAGCCAGCGGGCCGCGGCTCAGAGCGAGCACCTGCGCGACGAACTCGTGGAACTGCGTGCTGCGCAGGACGCTGGCGGCAACCGGGCCGGCCAGCACCTGCTGCTCCTGCAGGCGCTTGGCCGCGTAGTAGCCGAGATCGACCCGGTCGACGCCGACGATCGACAACGCGACGTGGTGACGCACCCCGGCCCGTCGGCCCGCCTGCAGCAGGTTCCCGGTGCCCGCGGTGAAGAACTCCACCGCCGACCGTCGCCGCACGGCCGTCGCCCCGGTGACGTCGACGACCACGTCGACTCCGGTCATCGCGGCGTCCAGCCCGGCGCCGGTCGTGACGTCGACGCCGCGGGACCGGGCCAGCACGACCGGCTGGTGGCCGTCGCGCGCCAACGAGGCGACCACGTGCCGGCCCACCACACCCGTGCCACCGGCCACCGCCACCCGCACAGCCGGCCCCCTCAGCCGCTCCGGGTCAGCGGGGGAAGCCCGCGGAACCGGACGCCAGGCGGGAGAACCGGACGTAGTCGAACCGCGCCGTCGCCGCCGGTGCCGGGGAGGCCCCGGCACCGAGGGAGATCAGCCCGATCCGCGGTGTCACGCCGCGGGCGAACGTCCACGTCCCGCCGAGGTCCCACGACGAGCCGTCGACGCTGGAGGCCGCCCGGAACAGCCGCTCCCCGGTGACCGGGTCGACCCGGGAGTACAGCCGCAGCCAGACGGTGGGCGCCGAGCGGCCGAGCACGGTGCCCGAGCTCGTCACCCGGTCCGCGTACACGAGCTTGCGGTTGAACTCGATCTGCCGCGTGTTGAAGATCGCGACCGTCGCCAGCCGGGCGATGTCGTCGTCGCCGGCGTAGGCGGCGATCCCGGCCTGCTGGTAGTTCCGCACGTCGTCCACGCCGAGCGGCAGGGTCACCTTCGTCTCCACGACGTAGTCCCCGGCCGGCGCGTTGCGGAGCAGGATCCCCGCGTTCGCCGGGGTGTTGTTCAGGTCCCCGGCCTGCACCGGCCAGACCAGCTCGCCGCCGGCCAGCCGGGCCTCCGGGTCGCGGCGCACCCAGGTCCAGCCCGCGGGCACGCTGGTCCCGGCGAAGTCGGTGGAGTAGGTGCCCAGCCGGGTGCCGACCCGCGGCTCCGGCGCGGGCGCCGGCGCCCGCGGTGCCAGGGCGGCAGCCGACACGGCGTCGAAGTCGGCCGGCCCGTCGGCGGCCAGTCCGACCCGGGTTCCGGTGGCGGACGCGGGCAGGGTCCGCTCCAGCACGGCCTGCGGGTCGGCCAGGCGGCTGTCGGACACCGACGCGGTCAACTGCCGCCCGCGCACCTCGACGGTCAGGGTGTGCCAGCTGGACACGACGAACGATGCCGGCAGGGGCTCGCTGGTGACCGCGTGCTGGCCGCCGGTGACCACGTCGACGCTCAGCGCCCGGTTGGCCCGGTCGATGCCGACCGCGACGTGGTCGCTGGGGGAGGAGTACCGCAGGACGAGGCCGGCCGCGCCGCGCGTGGTGCCGGCGGCCAACCGGACGTCGGCCTCGACCCGGGCCGCGGCCGGGACGCTCGCCCGGGACACCACCAGCGCGCGGCCGGCGGCGGTCTGCCGCAGGTAGCCGTCGCCGGGCTGCCCGGCGGCGGACCCGGCGGGCACGAAGGTCCCGGCGACCCGGGTGAACGTGCTCGCCGCGGGTGCGGTGGTGAACGGCTCGTCGACCGGGCCGGTGGTGACCGGCGACGCCTGCGGGGTGTCGGAGGCCCAGCGCCCGGCGCGGACCGTCGGCCAGCCGTCGATCCAGTCGAGGCGATCGATGAGCATCGGGCGCCGGTTGACCCCGTACGGCTCGTTCAGGTACGGGTTCGCCCGCGGGATCGCGTGGTAGACGAACCAGGACTGGCCGGAGTCGTCCTCGATCACCGCGTTGTGCCCGGTACCGATCCAGGTGTTGCCGTTCGGCGCGATCACCTGGGTGCCGCCGACGCGGGAGACGTTCAGCGAGGCGTCGTTGCGGTCGACGAACGGTCCGGTGGGCTCGGTGCTGCGGCCGGCGAAGACCGTGTACCCGGTGACCGGCCCGGCGCAGCAGTTGGTGGCGGAGGCGAACAGGTAGTAGTAGCTGCCGCGCCGGACGACGTAGCTGCCCTCGTAGCGGTTGTCGACCAGCACCCGCGTCGGCTCGCCGACCGTGCGCAACCCGTCGTCGGTCAGCCGGGCGACGAAGCCGCCGCCGTTGAACGAGGCCCAGTACAGCCAGCGGTGGCCCTCCGCGTCGCTGAAGCCCGCCGGGTCGATGGTCCCGAAGTACGAGCCGTTGCCCGGCCGCGGGGCGATCACCGGGCCCCCGCTGTCGGTCCACGGACCGAGCGGGGTCGGCCCGGTGGCCACACCGATCGCGGAGTCCTGGTCCCCGGGCAGGGCGGTGGTGTCGGTCACCACGTAGTAGAGGACGTACCTGCCGTCGATCCAGCGGATGTCCGGCGCCCAGATGCCCGAGGTGGCCGTGGCCCACGCCGGGCGCGCGTCGGCGGAGAACACCGTGCCGGCCGAGGTCCACGTGACCAGGTCCGTCGAGGTCAGCACCGGCAACAGCGGCACCGTCGGGTCCCCGGACTTCAGCGGGTCCGACGTGCCGTAGGCGTACCAGAGCCCGTCGCGGCCGCGGATGATCGCGGGGTCGGCGAACGTGTCGGCCACCGGCTCGGAGACCGGGTTGGTGAACGTCGCTCTCGCGGCCGTCGCCGCGGGTGCCACAGCGGGCGCCGCCGGAACCGCGGCGGTCACGGCACCTGCGGAGGTCACGGCACCTGCGGCGGCTGCCGCCGGAGCGCGGGCGGCGGCTGGGGTGGCGAGAGCGAGGCTCGCGCACAGGGCGGTGGCCGCGGCCAGCACCCCCGCGGCGACCCGGCGACGGGGGGTGCGGACGGGTGCCATGCGGACCTCCGGATCGTGGCCACGGCGGCGTGACCTGCGCAGCCGACCGTATCGACCGGTCCCGGAGCTGTCCATCACCTGCGCGGCCGAGCAGCGGAACCGGCCGGGGGCGGTCGATAGGGTCTGCCGCACCCCCCGCCCCCGCACGGAAGAGGCTCCTCACCCATGACGGCTCTCACCGACCAGACCGCCGCCCCCGCCACCGGGACCGGCGCCACGGCGGTCCTCGACCCGTCGTTCCGGATCGGCCCGATCGACCGGCGCCTGTTCGGCTCGTTCGTCGAGCACATGGGCCGCTGCGTCTACACCGGCATCTACGAGCCGGGCCACCCGGCCGCCGACGACAACGGCTTCCGCACCGACGTGCTGGCGGCCACCACCGACATGGGGGTCAGCCTCGTCCGCTACCCGGGCGGAAACTTCGTGTCCAACTACCGCTGGGAGGACGGCGTCGGCCCGCGCGAGCAGCGGCCCGTCCGCCTCGACCTCGCCTGGCGCCAGATCGAGAGCAACGAGTTCGGCCTCGGCGAGTTCATGGCCTGGGCCCGCAAGGCCGGCGTGGAGCCGATGATCGCCATCAACCTCGGCACCCGCGGGGTGCAGGAGGCGATCGACCTCGTCGAGTACGCGAACGTCGCCGGCGGGACCCGCCTGTCCGACCTCCGGATCGCCCACGGCCACGCCGAGCCGTTCGGGATCAAGCTGTGGTGCCTGGGCAACGAGATGGACGGGCCCTGGCAGATCGGCCACAAGACCGCCACCGAGTACGGCCGGCTCGCCGCCGAGGCCGGCCGCGCGATGCGCCGGGTCGACCCGAGCATCGAGCTGGTCGCCTGCGGCAGCTCGAACTCGAGCATGCCCACCTTCGGCGAGTGGGAGTCCACCGTCCTGGAGCACGCCTTCGACGTCGTGGACTACATCTCGATGCACGCCTACTACGAGAACCCCGACGGCGACGTCGACAGCTTCCTGGCGTCCTCGATCGACATGGACCGGTTCATCAACAGGGTGGTCGCGACGGCCGACTCGGTCGCCGCTCGCCGGCGCAGCGACAAGCGCATCAACATCTCCTTCGACGAGTGGAACGTCTGGTACCAGAGCCGTTTCGTCGGCGAGGACAACCTGCCCGTCGAGGAGGTGCCGCGGCTGATCGAGGACCACTACGACGTCACCGACGCGGTCGTCGTCGGCTCGTTCCTGGTCACGCTGCTGCGCCACGCCGACCGGGTCGCCGTCGGCTGCCAGGCGCAGCTGGTCAACGTCATCGGCCCCATCCGCTCCGAGCCGGGCGGCCCGTCGTGGAAGCAGCCGATCTGGCACCCGTTCGCGCTCACCTCGCGGATCGCGCAGGGCTCCGTGCTGCGGGTCGAGCCGGTGTCGCCGACCGTCGAGACGGCCCGCTACGGGACCGTCCCCGGCGTCGAGCTGACCGCCACCCACGACCCGGCGACCGGTGACGTCGGCGTGTTCGTCGTGCACCGCGGCCACGACGCCGGCATGCCGCTGACGCTGGACCTGCGGGGGTTCGGTGACGGCGGCGCGCTGGCCGTGGCCGAGCACTGGGTGGTCGCCGACGACGACCCGACCGCCACGAACACCGCCGAGGACCCGGACCGGGTCGTCGCGAAGGCGGGGTCGGGCACGTCACTGGACGGAGCGGTGCTCACCGTCCCACTGCCGGCGGTGTCGTTCACCGCGCTGCGGTTGACGACGCGCTGACGCGGCACACCCGCGGGCACGGCGCGCCCGTTCGCGCCCGAGCCGCGCCCCTCGGCGGGGTTGTCGTGAGTGCTGGAACCCGTCACTCACGACAACCCCGCCGGACGCGGGTCCGGGACCCGTCTCGCCAGGACCGGCGTCCACGCACTCAGCTGTCGGGGCGGGCGGTGACGTAGCGCAGCACGTCGGCGCGCCGTCCGCCCGGCAGGGAGTGGTCGGGCAGCAGGCGGTCGTACACGTAGCCCGCGCGCTCGGCCGTCCGGACGGACGCGACGTTCCACGGCTCGATGAGCAGCTCGACGTGGTCCAGCGCAGGCGTGGTCGTCCACGCGAAGCGCGTCAGGGCGCTCAGTGCCGCGCTCGCCACGCCGTGCCGGCGGGCCGCGGGGTCCGTGCAGTACCCGGCCCCGGCCAGTCCGGGTGTGCGCTCGCGCGGCCACAGCCCCGCCTGGCCCAGCGCGGCACCCGTTCCCGCGTCCGCCACGGCGAACGACCAGCCGGCGCCGGTCAGGTGCCGAGCCTGCTGTCGGCGGATCCAGTCCAGTGCCTGCTCAGGGGTTGCCTCGGCCGGCAGCATCCCGGTCAGGGGAACGTACGGGTCACGGGAAAGGGCCAGCACCAGGGCGACGTCCCCGTCGGTGAAGGCGCGCAGACGCACCGGGCCGTGCTCGGGGGCCCGGGTCGGCCAGTGCAGGGCAGGTCGGGCCGAGCCCGGTGGGCGGTCCATCCGTGCAGTGTCGGGCAGCGCCACAGCCCGATCGGGCCGTGCGACCGTGGGGACGTGGTGGATCAGCGCCCGGGATACCGCCTGCCCGACCCGCCCGCCGACGACCAGGCAGCCCGCCGCGTGTGGCGCGGTTTCGTCCGCGACGGCCGGATCGTCCGGCTCCCCGCCCGGCGCGGCCGGCGGCTCGTGCTGCTCGACGAGGTGGCCCAGCTGTTCGAGCCGGGCCTGCGCTACCCGGAGGCCGAGGTCAACGCCCGGCTGGCCGCGCTGTACCCCGACTACGCGGCGCTGCGCCGGTACCTGGTCGACGAGCTGTTCCTCGCCCGCGACCACGGCATCTACTGGCGCACCGGCGGCCGGGTCGACCCCGACGACATCAGCCGGTGATCCCCGGCGGGCGGCATCAGCCGGTGAGCGCGTCGAGCACGGCGTCGTGCAGCCGCCCGTTGGTCGCCACCGCGTTGCCGATCGCCTCACCGGCGGAGAGCAGTGCCCTCCCGGACAGGTCGGTGAACCGACCACCCGCCTCGGTGACCACCAGCGACGGGGCGGCCATGTCGTACAGCGCCAGCTCCGGCTCCGCGGCGACGTCCACCGCTCCCTCGGCCAGCAGCATGTAGCTCCAGAAGTCGCCGTAGGCCCGGGTCCGCCAGACCGAGCGGGTCAGGTCGACGAAGCGCTCGAGCAGGCCGAGCTCCTCCCAGCCGGACAGCGAGGAGTACGACAGCGACGCATCCGCCAGCACCGCGACGCCGGACACCGCGATCGGCCGGGAGGTGTTCAGCGTCCGCCCGGCGAAGGCGCCGCCGCCGCGGGTGGCCCACCAGCGCCGGTTCAGCGCGGGCGCCGACACCACCGACACCACGACGTCGTCGCCCTCGACCAGCGCGATCAGCGTCGCCCAGACGGGGACGCCGCGGACGAAGCTCTTCGTCCCGTCGATCGGGTCGACCACCCACCGCCGCGGACCCCAGCCGGTCGTCCCGCCCTCCTCGCCGGTCACCGCGTCACGCGGGCGGGCCCGGGACAGCGTCCGCCGGATCGACTCCTCGACGGCGCGGTCGGCGTCGGTGACCGGGGTGAGGTCCGGCTTGGTCTCCACCGCCAGGTCCGCCGCCCGGAAGCGGTCGGTGGTCAGCGCATCGGCGTCGTCCGCGATCAGCAGGGCCAGGCGCAGGTCGTCGGTGTACGGCCGGGGCCGACCGGTGCTCGCCACGCGGGCGACGCTATCGGCGCCGTCCCGTGACCCCGGGAAGGCGCGCCCCGACACGGTCCCGTCCGCCGCGCCGGCCGTCGGACGCGGGACCTGTCCGGGATCGACAGCGAAGAGGTCGTCCGTGGGACCTGGCACCGTCTGGAGGCCCTTGCGTGTCGGATCCGGACACCTCGTACGCAGGTGGCCCGCCGGCGACGACGCCCGGACCGGTCAGTCGTCGGCGTTGCGGTCCCTGCTCTCCAGCAGCCGGCGGAACGAGGCCACCCGCGCCGGGTCCAGCAGGCCCTGCGCCGCGCGGGAGTCCAGTCCGCACTCGGGCATCGCCGCGGTGTGCACGCACCCGCGGGAGCAGTACTGCGTCGCCTGGTCCAGGTCACCGAACGCGCGGATCAGCGTGGCGGGCGCGACGTGGGCCAGGCCGAACGACCGGACCCCGGGGGTGTCGACCACCCACCCGCCGGTCGGCAGCGCGAGCGCGACGGCGCTGGTCGAGGTGTGCCGACCCCGTCCGGTGACCGTGTTGACCACCCCGACGCTGCGACCGGCGCCCGGGATGATCGCGTTGACCAGCGTGGACTTCCCGACCCCGGAGTGCCCGACGAGCACGCTCACCCGCCCGGCGAGCCGGTCCGCCAGCACGTCCATCGGGTCGTCGCGGGACGTCACCACGGATGCGAGCCCGAGCGGTTCGTACAGCGCGAGCAGGTCGTCGGCCGACGCCAGGTCAGACTTGGTCAGGCACAGCAGAGGATCCAGTCCGGCGTCGAACGCCGCCGCGACGCAGCGGTCGATCAGGTGCGTCCGGGGCGGCGGGTCGGCCAGGGCGGTGACGACAACCAGCTGGTCGGCGTTGGCGACGATGACGCGCTCCACCGGGTCGTCGTCGTCGGCGGTCCGCCGCAGGATCGTCCGCCGGGGCAGGGTGCCGACGATGCGCACGAGTGCGTCCTTGCCTCCGGTGGTGATGTCACCCACCAGGCGCACCCGGTCACCGACCACGACCGAACGCCGGTCGAGTTCCCGGGCCTTGACCGCCGTCACCGGAGCGGCGTGTGGGTCGGGTGGAACTCCCGCCGGTCCCGGCAGGCAGGTGTACCGACCGCGGTCCTGCGCGATCACCGTCGCCTCGGTGGCGTCCGCGTGCCCGGGCCGCTCCTTGGTTCGCGGCCGGGAACCCTTGCCCGGCCGGACGTGGACGTCGCGTTCGTCGACGTCGGTCAGCCGGCTCATCGGAACCGGCTCACGCCGGGCCCGCGGCGGGCTGGGCGGCCACCGGCAACGACGCCCAGCGGGCGGCGAAGTCCGGGAACGTCTTGGCGGTGGTGGCGATGTCGGCGATCCGCAGGCCGGGGACGACCAGCCCGAGCAGTGCTCCGGCGTGGGCGATCCGGTGGTCGGCGTAGGTGCGGAAGGCCCGGCCGGGGTCCGCGTGCAGCGGCCGCGGCCGGACCACCAGCCCATCGGGGAGCTCGTCGACGTCGCCGCCGAGAGCGTTGATCTCGGTCGCCAGTGCGGCCAACCGGTCCGACTCCTGGCCGCGCACGTGCGCCACCCCGGTGATCCGCGAGGGGGAGACGGCCAGCGCAGCCAGGGCCGCGACGACCGGTACCAGCTCGGGCTGGTTCCCGAGGTCGACGTCCAGGCCCTCGATGCGCCCGCTGCCGGTCACCGTGACCGCGTCGGCGCGGCGTTCGACGCCGGCGCCCATCCGCTCCAGCAGGTCCAGCGCCGCGCCACCCGGCTGGGTGGTCTGCGCCGGCCAACGGGGCACGGTCACCGAGCCGCCCGCGGCGAGCGGGGCCGCCAGGAACGGCGCCGCCGTCGACAGGTCCGGCTCGACGGCCACGTCCCGCGCGGCCACCGGCCCCGGCGAGACCCGCCACACGTCGGGGGTGGCGTCGTCGACCCCGACGCCGCGTTCGCGCAGCATCGCCACCGTCATCGCGATGTGGTCGCGCGAGGGCAGTGGCGGGCCGACGTGCCGGACCGTGAGGCCGTCGGTGAACGCCGGGGCGGCCAGCAGCAGGCCGGACAGGAACTGGCTGGAGGCCGACGAGTCCAGCTCGACCGTGCCGCCGGGGACCGCGCCGGTCGGGCGCACCGTGAACGGCAGCCGACCGCGGCCGCCGTCGTCCACCGCCACGCCGAGCTCGCGGAGCGCGGCAACGGTGACGGCCATCGGCCGCTCCCGGGCGCGCGGGTCCCCGTCGAAGGTGACCGGCCCGTCGGCGAGCGCGGCGAGCACCGGCAGGAAGCGCATCACGGTCCCGGCCAGACCGGTGTCGATCAGCACCCGCCCGCGGAAGGCGGGCGGCGCCGGGACGGCCGGGGCGACGCGGTCCCCGGACACCGGGCGCAGCGGCGGTGTGACGTGCCACACCGCGCGGCCGCCGGAGATGTCGACGCCCAGGGCGCGCAGCCCGTCGACCATGAGCAGGGTGTCCCGGGCGGCCAGCGGCAAGGAGATCGTCGACGGCCCGCCGGCGAGGGCAGCCAGCACCAGCGCCCGGTTGGTGAGCGACTTGGAGCCGGGGATGTCGACGGTGCCGCCGACGCCGTCGGGTGCGGCTGGGGCCGGCCACGGTTCAGGCTCGGCGGTGGCGGCCGACGCGGGCGGGGCTCCGAGGACGCTCATCCGGTCAGCAAACCAGCCGACCGGGCACCCGGCGACCGTTCAGCCGGGGAGCTTGGCGCGGGCCGCCGCCACGGACAGAGCGGCCTCGCGCCTGGCGGTCTTCGTGCTCCGCTTGAGGTCGCGCGTGGCCCGGCGGGCCCGCCAGGGGACTCCCGGCTTGCCGGCGGTGTCCACCGAGGCGAGCATCAGGCCGCCGAGCATGTTGAGGTTCTTCAGCAGCTGGCCGACCAGCTCGCTGCGCTTCTCCGGGTCCTTCTCCCGCCAGAACGGCTCGCTGGCGATCGTCGTCGGCACCAGCGAGGCCGCCAGCGTGGCCGCGGACAGGCGGGGCGCCTTGCCGAAGGCCAGCAGCGCGCCGCCGACCACGTGGACGGCGCCGTTGAGCCGGACGAGCCCCACCGCGTCGGTCGGGACGACAGAGGCGAGCTGGGCGGGCAGCAGCTTGTGCAGGGCCGGCGAGACCTTGGCGACCACCGGCTCGGCCGCGGGCGCCAGCAGCTGGGGCCGGCGGACGGCGTTCACCCCCCGGGCCAGGAAGACGGCGGACAGGGCGGGGCGCGCGATCAGGCGGATCAGGGTCGTCATGGACCATTCCTACCGGTTCGGGCAGCTCCGTCGCACCCCCGGGCACCTGTGGTGACCGATTGCCGGGTCGCCGGGGAACAACGCACCCCCGGCGGGCCTTGATCCGGTGCCGGACCGCCAGGCGGTCCCCGATCGGCGACGGAGGACCCGATGGCGCTGACGCTCCAGCGGAACCGCGGTCCCCGCGTCCTGTCTGCGCGTTCCCGCCCTGACGCACGGTCGCCGAGAGGTCGTGGAGGGTCCGCCCGTAGGCTCGTCGCCATGCCCACCTCCGCGCCGGAGTCGAGCGCCGCACGTGCCGGGCTCGACGAGTCGGACGTCCGCACCACCGAGACCGACGCCCAGCGGGCCAGCCGGTTCGAGCGCGACGCCATGCAGTACGTCGACCAGCTGTTCGGCGCAGCCCTGCGGATGACCCGGGACCGCACCGACGCCGAGGACCTCGTCCAGGAGACGTTCACCAAGGCCTTCGCCGCGTTCGGTCAGTTCACCCCGGGTACAAACCTGCGGGCGTGGCTCTACCGGATCCTGACGAACACGTTCATCAACTCCTACCGCAAGGCCCAGCGGACCCCGCAGGCATCCAGCTCCGAGGACGTCGAGGACTGGCAGATGGCCCGTGCGGAGTCGCACACCTCCTCGGGACTGAAGTCCGCCGAGGCAGAGGCGCTGGAGCACCTGCCGGACTCCGACATCACCCGGGCGCTGTCCCAGCTGCCGGAGGACTTCCGGCTGGCCGTCTACCTGGCCGACGTCGAGGGCTTCCCGTACAAGGAGATCGCCGGGATCATGGGCACTCCGATCGGGACGGTCATGTCGCGGTTGCACCGGGGTCGCCGCCAGCTGCGTGCCCTGCTCGCCGACTACGCCGGCGGCCGCGGCTACCGGGCGCCCGAGGCACAGCCAGCTGTCGCCGCCGATCGGTCGGCGTCATCCGACGTCGCCGATCCGTCGGCGTCATCCGACCCCGCCGACACGTCGGCGGACCGGAAGGGAGTACCCGCATGAGCCCGCAAGCGGAGCCGGACCCGGGAGCCGCTGCTCCGGACGAGACGACCTCGGCCGGGGGCAATGTCGCGGAGGCGACCTCGGCCGCACGTTGGGCCGGGCTGCTCGACGAGCTGGGAGTGCCGGCGTCGGCTGTCGCTGCCGCCCCCGGGTCGACCGGGCCCGGCGTGGTGCCGACCGGCGGCGAGTGCGCGGAGGCGCTGGGCCAGATGTTCGAGTACCTGGACGGCGAGGTCGAGAACGCCACCGTGGCCTCGCGCATCGGGGAGCACCTGCACCTGTGCACGACCTGCCTGGCCGCCTACGACGCCGAGAAGCTCGTCCGAGCGGCGTTGATCCGCAGTTGCCGCGCCGACCGGGCGTCGGTCGAGCTGCGCGACCGGATCTCGGTGCTCATCCGCGCCGGTCAGTCGCCGCAGCAGACCTGACCACCGGAGTCGCCGACTCGGTGAGCGGCCGGTGACGCAGGCGCCGGAGCCCACCCACCTAAGCTCGCCGCGTGCCGTCCTTCGCGGAGAGCGTCCGAGCAAACCCTGAGCTCGGCAAGTCCGACGTCGCGACCCTGCAGCGGCTGGTGACGGACTGGCACCTGCTGGCCGACCTGTCCTTCGCCGACCTGCTGCTGTGGGTCGCGCAGCCGGGTCATGCCGGAACGACGGGCGCGGCGGACGGCGACGGCGCCCGCGACAACGGGGCCGCTGTCAACGGGGCAGCTGTCAACGGGGCCGCTGTCAACGGGGCAGCGGAGCCGACGCTGTTCCGGGTCGTGGCGCAGGCCCGGCCGACCACCGGCCCGACCGCCTACTCCGACGACATGGTCGGGCACACCGCCACCGCCGCCGAGCTGCCGCTGGTCGCCGCGGCCCTGCGCGGCGGCCGGGTGGTCCGCGACGGAGACCCGCAGTGGCGCGACCGGGTCCCGGTCCGGCTCGAGGCGATCCCGGTCCGGTCCGGGAACGGCAAGGTCATCGCCGTCATCGCCCGCAGCACGAACATGATCGGCATCCGGATGCCGAGCCGGCTGGAGCTGTCCTACCTGCAGGCCGCCTCCGACCTGTCCACGATGATCAGCGAGGGCACCTTCCCGCCGAAGGACAACCGCACCGACGTGTCGCGGCTGCCGCGGATCGGGGACGGGCTGGTCCGGTTGGACCCGGCCGGCGTCATCACCTACGTGAGCCCGAACGCCCTGTCCGCCTACCGGCGGTTCGGTTTCGCCGGGAACCTGCTCGGTTCCCACCTCGGACGGGTCACCGCGCGGCTGGCGCCGTCCGGCGGCCCGACCGACGAGGCGCTGGCCGGGATGGTCTCCGGCGAGGCGTTCCGGGCGACAGAGATCGACAGCTCGGACGGGACCCTGGTCATCCGCACCCTGCCGCTGCTCCGGGCCGGCGAGCGGATCGGCGCGCTGGTGCTCATCCGGGACGTCACCGACCTGCGCAGCCGCGAGCGCGAGCTGATGAGCAAGGACGCCACCATCCGCGAGATCCACCACCGGGTGAAGAACAACCTGCAGACGGTGGCCGCGCTGCTCCGTCTGCAGTCCCGCCGGGTGAAGGCTGTCGAGGCCCGCACCGCGCTGGACGAGGCGGTGCGCCGGGTCGGCTCGATCGCGGTCGTCCACGAGATGCTGAGCCAGGGGGTCGAGGACCGGCTGGACTTCGACCACGTCGCGGACCGGCTGCTCGGCCTGGTCGCTGACGTCTCCGCGCCGGAGGCGACCGTGACCCCGATCCGCACCGGCCACTTCGGCGAGATCCCGGCCGAGACGGCGACGCCGCTGGCGTTGGTGCTCACCGAGCTGCTGCACAACGCGGTCGAGCACGGCCTGCAGAACCGGCCCGGCGCCCTGATGCTCGGGGTCCGCCGCTACCGCGACGGCCAGTTGCTCGGCCGCGGGGGGGCAGTGCAGACGACGACCGGTCGTCCGGTCAACCGTGCTGCGCAGACCGCTCAGCCGGCCGACGACTTCCCGGCTGACGTCCCCGGGGTCACCGCGGTCGGGTTCGGGGCGGACCTCGTGCGGATCGAGGTCGAGGACGACGGCCAGGGCCTCCCGGCGGGGTTCGACCTGAAGTCCAGCGGGAGCCTCGGCCTACAGATCGTCAGGTCGCTGGTCAGCGGGGAACTCAAGGGCCGGCTGGCCATCGCCGCCCGTCGTGGCGGTGGCACGCGGGTCGTGCTGGAGTTCCCGACCGCATCGATCTGACGCCGGGCCAGCTGACCCTGGGCCGAGGCCGCTGAGTCGGGCATGTCCCCCGACACCATCGGGGGCCCCGGCCGCGGACAGCGGTGGGGCCCCTCGGATGGGCGGGTCGGAGCGGCCGGTTCGGCCGCTCAGCGGAAGGTCAGAGGGACCGAGCGCGGGCCCGGGCGGTGCGGCGCTTGAGCGCGCGGCGCTCGTCCTCGCTGAGCCCGCCCCAGACGCCCGCGTCCTGGCCGCTCTCCAGCGCCCAGGCCAGGCAGGTGTCGGAGACGTCGCACCGACGGCACACCACCTTGGCCTGCTCGATCTGCGCGAGCGCAGGACCGGTGTTGCCGATCGGGAAGAACAACTCGGGATCTTCCTGCAGGCAAGCGGCGCGGTTTCGCCAGTCCATGACGTGTCTCCTGTGGTTCCGGCCCGGACGCGGCGAGGCCGCGACCCGGGCAGCATGTGGTCACTGTCCGTCGGTCACCGTTCCACCGATACCCGCTGGTGCTGCTGCCGGGTGCCGACGTCCGTGCGACCACGACCTCGTCGTCGTCAGCCTCGACCGTGGCTGGCTGCTGCCGCCGGTCCGGGCCGCCCCCACCGTGGCACGCAGGTCGCGAGTCTGCAGATCGCAGGTGCACGGACCGCACGTGACGGGGAGGTGTCTTATACGTGAATAGTTTCACAAGGGTTGGCAACTGTCCACGGTCCGGGACATAGATCACTCACGGTCACCCGGCGGGACACGACCTCGCCGACCCGCGATGTCGCCCGCTGTCTACCCTCGGTGCGTGGCCAGCGGCGCTCCAGCGAGCCGACCGGGGCGACCGTCGGGCCGGCGTCCCGGCGGCACCCGACCGGCGGCACGACGCAGCGGCGCGCGGAAGGCGCCCGCCCGTTCCGGCAGCGAACGGCCCGTGACCGGACCACCCGCGCCGACCCGGGGGTCGGCCGAGCCGGCCGGTGCCGCCGCTGCCGCGAAGACCCGTTCGGCCACCTCGCCCTCGGGCGGTGCCGACCAGGCGGCCGCCGCGGGGACGGGAGATCGTCCGGCCACGCTGCGCCTCGCGGCGGTGGCCTCGGGCCTCGAGGCGGCCGCGGCCGGCCTGTTCGCGGCGATTCTCGTCGTGGGCGCGTTCCGGTCGGAACGGACGCTGCCGCTCGGGCCCGTCCTCGGGCTCGGAGCGGTGTTCGCCGCCTTCGCCGTCCCGCTGGCGTTCGCGGCGGTGGGGCTGTGGCGCAACAGCCGCCGTCTGCGGTCGTTCGCCGTGGTCGTCCACGCCCTGGTCGCGCTCGTCGGGCTCACCTTCTTTCCCGGCGGCTGGCGGTACGGGCTCGCGTTCGTGCTGGTCGGCGGCGGCGGTCTGGCGGCGCTGCTCGCCCGGCCGACGAGCCGGTCGCTGGGCGAGGGACGCCTGCCCGGGACCTGACCCCGGGTGGACCCTGCTTCGGCGGTGCCAGCTCTGCTCGCCCAGGTGTCAGCTCCGCTCGAGGGCCCGTGCGCCGGCGGCCAGGGCGGCCAGGGCATCGCCGGTGACCCGGTTGGTCGTCCAGCCGTGCATCGACTCGGCACCGATCGCCTGGTAGAACCCGATGGCCGGGGAGTTCCAGTCCAGCACCGCCCACTCCAGCCGCGGCCAGCCGTTGGCCAGGCACTCGGCGGCCAGCGTCGCCAGCAGCGCCCGGCCCGTCCCGCGGCCGCGGGCGGCGGGACTGACGAACAGGTCCTCCAGGTGGATGCCGTGGCGGCCGGTCCACGTCGAGAAGGTGCGGAACCACAGCGCCATCCCGACGACCTCGCCGCTCTCCGGGTCGTGGGCGACGTGGCACCACGCGCCGGGCGTCGGCCCGAACAGCACCGCCGCGAGGTCCGAGGCGGTGGCGGCCACGTCGTCGGCGGCGCGCTCGTAGGTGGCCAGCTCGCGGATCAGCCCGAGGACGGCGTGCTCGTCACCGGGCCGGGCCACACGGATGACGGGTGTCGTCGGCACCTGGTCATCCTCCCCGACACGTCGGGGCGCCGGACCCGGGCCAACGCACGTTCGGCACCACCGGGCGAGCGGCTCAGGCGAAGGCGGCCTCGATGAGCGCGGCCTGTTGGGCGGCGTGCGCCTTCGTGGCGCCGACGGCCGGCACCGCACTCGCTGGGCGGGTCACCGGCGTGACCGTCCGGCCGAGCGTCGGCAGCAGCCCGAACACCAGGCTCGGCCACGCGCCCTGGTTGGCCGGCTCGTCCTGGACCCAGCGGACGTCGGCCCCGGGGTAGCGGTCCAGCGCCGCGCCGAGCTGCTCGTGCGGGATCGGGTACAGCTGCTCGAGCCGCACGATCGCCGTCTGCCGGTCCTCCCGCCTGGCCCGCGCGGCGGCGAGGTCCCAGGCGACCTTGCCGGAGCACAGCAGGACGCGCCGCACCTGGTCCGGCGCCG
>CAXTBU010000004.1:37726-45575 GCA_964242885.1 uncultured Actinomycetales bacterium | reverse complement strand
GCGCCGTCGCCGAGCGCCGCGCCGTCGTCGAGGACCGGCTCGAACCGACCGGCGGTCAGGTCCTCCGGCCGGGACACCGCAGCCTTGCTCCGCAGCATCGACTTCGGGGTCGCCACGATCAACGGCCGGTGCGCACTGCCGAGGCAGTGGTGGCGCAGCAGGTGGAACCAGCTGGCCGGGGTGCTGGGCTGGGCGACGGTGAACGCGTCGTCGCCGGCCAGCTGCAGCCAGCGCTCGATCCGGGCCGAGGAGTGGTCCGGGCCCTGGCCCTCGAAGCCGTGCGGCAGCATCAGCACGACCCCGGAGTGCTGGCCCCACTTGGCCTCGCCACCGGCGATGAACTCGTCGGCGATCGACTGCGCGCCGTTGGCGAAGTCGCCGAACTGCGCCTCCCACATCACCAACGCGGCCGGGCGGGCGACCGAGTAGCCGTACTCGAACCCGACCGCCGCGAACTCGGACAGCAGCGAGTCGTAGACGTTGAACTTCGCGCCGTTGCCGGACTCCAGGTCCTTCAGCGGTGTCCAGGCCTCGTTGGTGACCCGGTCCATCAGGACGGCGAACCGCTGCACGAACGTTCCCCGCCGGCTGTCCTGCCCGACCAGGCGGACCGAGCGGCCGTCCACCAGCAGCGAGCCGAAGGCGGCGGCCTCGGCGGTCGCCCAGTCGATGTCACCCGCGGTGAACGCCGCGGCCCGGCGCTCCAACTGCGGGGCGACCTTCGCGTGCAGGGTGAACCCGGCCGGCGGGGTGCGGTGCACCGCCGCGATCCGGGCCAGGACGTCGGGCGCGACCGCCGTGACCGGCGACTCCCCGTTCCCGCCCGGCGGGATCGGCTTCAGCGGATAGGCCGGCACCCGGTGGTACAGCTCCGGGTGGTCGAAGGTCTTCTTCGCCAGCGCGAAGTTCCGCTCCAGCCGCGAGTTGTAGTCCTCCAGGGCCTGCTCGGCCTGCTCGACACTGATGTCGCCACGCCCGACGAGGGCCTCGGTGTAGAGCTTGCGGACGCTGCGCTTGCGCTCGATGAGGTCGTACATGTGCGGCTGGGTCATCGAGGGGTCGTCGCCCTCGTTGTGTCCGCGGCGGCGGTAGCAGACCATGTCGACCACGACGTCGCGGTGGAACTGCTGGCGGTAGTCGAACGCGAGCTGGGCGACCCGGACGCAGGCCTCGGGGTCGTCGCCGTTCACGTGGAAGATCGGCGCCTGGATCATCCGGGCGACGTCGGTGCAGTAGGTGGAGGACCGGCCGGCCGCCGGGTCGGTGGTGAACCCGACCTGGTTGTTGACGATGACGTGGATGGTCCCGCCGGTGCGGTAGCCGCGCAGCTGGGACAGGTTCAGCGTCTCCGCGACCACGCCCTGCCCGGCGAACGCCGCGTCGCCGTGCACCAGCAGCGGCAGCACCGGGTACTCGGTGCCGCGGTCCAGCACGTCCTGCTTGGCGCGCACGATCCCCTCCAGGACCGGGTCGACGGCCTCGAGGTGGCTGGGGTTGGCGGCGACCGACACCGGGATGGTCGCGCCGGTCGCGGCGGTGTAGACCCCGTTGCTGCCGAGGTGGTACTTCACGTCGCCGGAGCCCTGCACGGTCGCCGGGTCGATGTTGCCCTCGAACTCGCGGAAGATGTGGTCGTAGCTCTTGCCCACGATGTTGGCCAGCACGTTCAACCGACCGCGGTGGCTCATCCCGATGCACACCTCGGAGAGCTCTGCTCTCGCCGCACCGCTGCACAACCGGGACAGCAGCGGGATCAGCGATTCCCCGCCCTCCAGGGAGAACCGCCGCTGCCCCACGAACTTCGTCTGCAGGAACGTCTCGAAGGCCTCGGCCTCGTTGAGCTTCGCCAGCACGCGCAGCTGGTCGTCGGGGTCGGTGCGGGAGTGCAGTCGCTCGACGCGGTCCTGGATCCACCGTCGCTGCACCGGGTCGTGGACGTGCATGTACTCGGTGCCGACGTTGCCGCTGTAGGAGTCCTGCAGCAGCTCGAGGATGTCCCGCAGAGCCATGAACTCGCGCTGGCCGGTGGCATCGCCCGGGCCGAACCCGCCGGTGGCGAACCGCCGGTCCAGGTCCCAGATCGTCAGCCCGTGAGTGGCCAGCTGCAGGTCCGGGTGCGTGCGCTGGTGGAACTCCAGTGGGTCGGTGTCGGCGATCAGGTGCCCGCGGACCCGGTAGGCGTGGATGAGCTCGATGACGCGCGCCTGCTTGCCGACGCGGACCTGCGGGCCGATGTTGTCCTGGGCCCAGCGGAACGGCTCGGTCGGGATCCGCAACTCGCGGAAGACGTCGTCGTAGAAGCCGTCCTGGCCCAGCAGCAGCTGGTGGATCCGGCGCAGCAGCTCCCCGCTCAGCGCGCCCTGGATGACGCGGTGGTCGTAGGTGCTGGTGAGCGTCATCGTCTTGGAGACGCCGACCTCGCTGATCCGCTCGGCCGACGCGCCCTGGAACCCGGCCGGGTACTCCATCGCGCCGACGCCGACGATCGCGGCCTGCCCGGCCATCAGCCGGGGGATCGAGTGGACGGTGCCCAGTCCGCCGGGGTTGGTCAGCGACACCGTCGTGCCGGCGAAGTCGGCGACGGTGAGGGCGTTCGTGCGGGCCCGGCGGACGAGGTCCTCGTAGGCGGACCAGAAGGCGGCGAACCCGAGGGTCTCCGCGGCCTTGATCGACGGGACCATCAGCTGACGGGTGCCGTCGGGCTTGGGCAGGTCGATCGCGATGCCCAGGTTGACGTGCTCCGGACGCAGCACCGCGGGCTTGCCACCGACCTCGGTGTAGGAGTCGTTCATCCCCGGCGTGTCCCGGATCGCCCGCACGAGCGCGTACGCGATCAGGTGGGTGAAGCTGACCTTTCCGCCCCGGCTGCGGGCGAGGTGGCGGTTGACGACGGTCCGGTTGTCGATGAGCAGCTTGACCGGGATGTCCCGGACGCTGGTCGCCGTCGGCACCGCCAGGCTCGCGGCCATGTTGGTCGCGACCCGCGCGGCCGGGCCCCGCAGGACGGTCGGTACGACCGGCTCCGCCGGCTGGGCCGGGGCCTGCTCGGTGCCCGCCGAGACAGGCGCGGTGCTGGGCCGCGCCGGCGTGCTCGGCGTGGCGAGCGACGGCGCGGGCGGGGCTGCCGGGGCCAGCTCCGCCGGCAGCCCGAGCGCGGCCGCCGATGCCCGCGCGATGTCGGGGGCCTCGGCCGGCACCGGAGCCGAGCCCGGGTCGGTGGCCGTCGCGGTCGTCACCGTGCCGTCGATCGGGTCGGTCGGCAGGTCCGCGGGGCCGGCGGCCGGGACCGCTGTTGCCGGGGTCTCGACCGGGGGGGTGTCCAGGCTGTCCTGCGGCCGCGAACCCGTCGGGCCGGCGCCGCTGACCGCGGTCCCGTGCGCAGCTGCACCGTTCGACGCGGTCCCGTGCGGAGCTGCACCGTTCGCCGCAGATCCGTCGGCGGCGGATCCGTTGGCGGTGGCCCCGTTGCGCGGCGTTCCGTTCGCGGGTGCCCCGTTCGCGGGGGTTCCGCTGGCGGCGGTCCCGTTGGCGGTCCCGTGAGCCGGGGACGGCGTGTCGGCCGCCACGCTCGCGCGGTCGGCGAAGAACTCGTGCCACGCCGGGTCCACGCTGTCGGGGTCTTCGGTGAACTTCTCGTACATCTCGTCGACGAGCCACCCGTTCGCACCGAAGCCCTCCCCGGGCTCCGACTCGGGTCGCGGGGTCCGGGTCCGCTGGTCGGCCACGGCTGTATCGCCTCAGTCCGTCATCTCGGGGATCGGGTGGGTGCCCACGCTAGACGGCCGGGCGGCCGGATGTTGCGGGCGGCGGCGTCAGGAGACGATGTCGCGGCGGGCGAAGCGGAGCGCCGCGAGGCCACCGAACAGCAGCCCGTACGCCAGCCCGGTGAACACCCCCCAGGTCATCTGCGTCCAGTCCGGGACCGGGGAGAACAGCTGAACCCACCCCAGCACGTAGTTCTCCGGCAGGTACGGGCGGACCCCGTCCAGCGCGCTGATCTGGTTGAGGATCGAGAAGACGATGTACACGAGGACTGTCGCGCCGACCGCGCCGAGCGGGGAGTCGATGCTCACCGACAGCAGCAGGGCCAGGCCGGCCACCCACAGCAGGTGCACCGCCAGGTAGGCCAGCGCGAGCCCGACCCGGCCGGCGGCGGTCGCGGCCGGCATCTCGGAGCCGAACGGGGTGCGCAGCGCTCCGCTGCCGTAGAGCAGCGACCCGAGGCCGAGGGCAACCAGCGGCAGCAGCAGCAGGCTGGCCGCCGCGAGCACCCCGGCCGCGCCGGCCTTGACCGCCAGCAGCCGGCCGCGGGGGACCGGCACCGCGAGCAGGTACCGCAGGCTGGACCAGCTCGCCTCGCTGGCCACGGTGTCCCCGAAGAACAGCGCCACCAGCACGATGTCCAGGAACGTCGAGGTCACGAAGACGGTGAACAGCGCGAAGTTCAGCCCGCTGGCGGTCGCGGTGTCGATCAGGTCCCCGCTGCCGTCGGAGTCGCCGAGGGTGAACGCGCCGGCGAGCACGAACGGCAGCGCGGCCAGCAGCGCGAAGACGACCTGGTTGCGGCGCCGGTGCAGCTGGCGCGACAGCTCCACGCGCAGCGGCAGGGTCGTCCGGCGACGGGACGTCCCGGCACCCCGGCCGGCGCTCGGTCCGGGACCGGGGCTGCGGTGGGTGGCGACGGCTGCGGCGGTCACGATGCGGACCGTCCGGCCGCGGCCGCGACGGCTTCCCGAGCGGGCTGGGGCGGGGCATCGGCGGGTGACACCAGCTGCAGGAACGCGTCCTCCAGCCGGTTGCGCGACCGGACACCCGCGACCCCGACGCCCGCGGCGACCAGCGCCGCGACCGCGGCCTCCCGGCGTACGTCGCCGAGCTCCGCGGACAGCACGGGTGCCGACTCCAGGTCCGGACCGGGCACCGCACCGACTGTCCCGACGCCTGGCAGGTCCTGCAGGACGCGGGCCGCGGTCGCGCGGTCGTCGACCTCGAACAGTGTCGGCCCGCTGCGCCCGACCAGGTCGGCCACGGCGGCGTCCGCGACGACCTTCCCGCGGGCCATCACCACGACGTGGTCGCAGGTCTGCTCGACCTCGGCGAGCAGGTGGCTGGACACGACCACGGTCCGGCCGGACGCGGCGTAGTCGCGCAGGACGCGGCGCATCTCGGCGATCTGCGGCGGGTCCAGGCCGTTGGTCGGCTCGTCCAGCACCAGCAGGTCCGGGCTGCCGAGCATCGCCTGGGCGATCGCGAGCCGCTGCCGCATCCCCTGGCTGTAGGTGCGGACGCGCCGATCGACGGCGGTACCGAGCCCGGCCACCGCCAGCACCGCGTCGAAGCCGGCGTCCTCGGGCGGGCGGCCGGTCGCCGCCCAGAACGACTGCAGGTTCCCGCGGCCGGTCAGGTGGGGGAGCAGGCCCGGGCCCTCCACGAACGCGCCCACCCGGGACAGCACCGCCGCGCCGGGGGTCACCGGCTGGCCGAAGACGAGCACCTGCCCGCTGGTCGGCCGGAGCAGCCCGAGCAGCACCCGCAGGGTCGTGGTCTTGCCGGCCCCGTTCGGGCCGAGCAGGCCGAGAACGTGCCCGGGGCGGGCGCGGAACCCGACCCCGTCGACGGCCCGGAACCCGTCGCCGTAGCTCTTCACCAGGTCGACGACGACCAGCGGGTCCGGTCCGCCGGCGACCGGCTCGGCCCGCCGGGCGCCGCCACCCCCGGGTCCGTTCCCGTCGTCACCCGCCGGACCAGAACCCCCCGAGCCGCGGCCCCCCGACCCGCGGCCCCCGGGCCCCCGGCCCCCGGGCCCGCCGGGACCACCCCGGTCGGACCGGGCGCGCCGGACGGCGAGCACGACGGCCGCGAGTGCGGCCAGGGCGAGGACGACGAGACCGCCGACCAGGGGGAACCGCGGCAGCGGGGTCCGGACCGCGGCCGGGTCGACGTCGCCGCGGGCCGGTACCGACGGCAGCACCAGCTCGGCACCGGGCGCCAGCGCCACCGTGTACGCGGCACCCGCGCCGGGAAAGGAGAACGAGGCGTCGGTGGGGACGACGCTCACCGCGAGCCGGTGCCCGCGGTCGACGGTGGCGACCGCACCGGGCAGCGCGACCGTCACCTCCCGGGGGGTCCCCGGCCGCAGGCCCGGGATGGTGAAAGGTGCGGCGCCGGCGCCGACGAGCGTCCGGGTGCCGTCGGGCGCGATGTCGACCAACCGGGCGAACAGCGGTCCGTCCGCACGGTCGGTCGTACCGGCCGAGCCGGTGCCCGGCTCCGCCAGCACGCCCGTCGCGGTGACCGCCAGCCGGACGCGCGGCTGACCGGTCAGGGTCAGCGGGTCCTCGAGCGGTTCCGTCGGGAACACGGCGGTCTGACCGGGCGGCTCGGCGGCGGCCGCGCCGAGCAGCGCGGAGCCGGCCGCGCGGGCTGCTCCGGCTCCAGGGCCGCCAGCCGCGCCGTCCGTCCCCCCACCGGCGCCGGGTGCCGGTGTCGACCCGCCGGCCGCGCCGGCGCCCGCGACACCGAGCCCCGTCAGGGCGGTCAGCGCGGCGGGCTGCCCACCCGGCGGCCGGACGACCTGCTGGCGCTCCCCGCCCAGCGCCATCCGCCGGGTCGCCCCCGGGTCCGCCGCCGGGTAGCCGTCGGTGTCCACCGTGCGCGTCGGGGTGTCCCCGGTGGTCGGGTCGGTGAGACCGGTCAGGTCGTAGGAGAACGCCGGCGCGCCGGCCGCGCCGGACGACGGCCGGCCCGGGGAGGTGGCCGCCGAGGTCGCCGCTGCGGTCGCCGAGGAGGTCGCCGAGGAGGTCGCCGAGGAGGCGGCCGACGGTGCGCGCAGGTGGCTGGTCAGGAACGCGGCGGTCGAAGACTCGACGCCGGTCTGACCGGTCGACCCGGCGTCGTGCCCACCGGCGTACCAGCGGACGGTGACCGGGACCCCGGCGGCGGCCAGCCCCCGGGCGTTGGCCTCGGCCTGGTCCAGGCCGAACAGGGTGTCCTGTTGTCCCTGCACCAGCAGGGTCGGTGCGCGCACCGCGCCCAGCACCGTGGCGGGCGAGGACCGCGCGAGCAGCGCCCGCAGCTGTACCGGCAGCCGCCCGCTCGACACCGCACTCGCGTACGCCAGGCAGTACTCGATCCGGAAGCGCCCGCACGCCGCCTGCGGGGACCCGGCCGAACCGTCCGACCCTGACCCGCCCGACCCTGACCCGTTCCCGGCGCTGGGGCGCCTGTCCAGTCCGGAGGCGAACAGCGAGCTGGCCCAGCCCCGCTTGAGCGGGCCGGTGCCAGCCGTGGCGGCCGCGACCGGCGGAGCAGGGCTGCCGCCGGCCGCCGGCACCGCCTGGTCGGGAAACAGCGCCTGGGCAAGGTCGTTCCAGGTGATCGCGGCGGCCACCGCGTCGACCCGGCGGTCGGTGCCCGCCACCAGCAGGCTCGCCGCGCCGCCGTAGGAGCCACCGGCGACGCCGACCCGCGGATCGCCGGGGCCGTCCCGGGTGACCTCGGGCTGCGCGGCGAGGTGGTCCAGCAGCTGACGGGCGTCGGGGATCTCGTGGTCCAGCGACATCAGGCTGATCGAGCCACCGGACCGGCCGAAGCCCGGGGCGCTCCAGGTCAGCACGACCAGCCCGGACCGGGCCAGCCGCATGGCCTGGTCGTCCAGGGCGTCCTTGCTGCTGCCGAACCCGTGGCTGAGCAGCACCGCCGGCGCCGGGGTCTGGCGCGGCAGGTAGAGCGTGGTGTCGAGCTCGACCGGGCCGTCGGTCGGGTCGGTGACGGTGACGGTGCCGGGTCGGGAGCGGATCCCGCTGCCCCGGTCGTCCTCGTCCCCGCTGTCGGCGAACGGCGGGGCGCT
>CAXTBU010000004.1:17774-37626 GCA_964242885.1 uncultured Actinomycetales bacterium | reverse complement strand
CGGCGGACGCCGGGGCGCTCGCGCCGACCGCCGGAACCGGAGCCGATGGTCCCGGGGTGGCCGGCGTCGGGCTGCCCGCCGCCCCGGCCGGGAGAGCCGCCGCAGCGGGGAGTGCACCCGCCAGGACGGCCACCGCGAGCACGAACAGCGCACGCACGACTCCGGACCGTCTGTTCACCACCGGGCGAAGCCTAGGAACCAGGTGTGGTCGACCGCCGGGCAGGGGACCAGCGACGCCGGCTGTCGGGCCGGGGCCCCGGCGGTCAGGCCAGTGCCGAGCGGACGGCGGCGGCGACGCGCCCGCCCTCGGCCCGGCCGGCGGCAACCGCCGTCACCGCCTTCATGACCTGACCCATCTGTGGACGGCCGGGTCGGGCGCCGGTCGCCTCGGTGACCTGCCGGACCGCGGCGTCGACGAGCTCGCCCAGCGCGGCGTCGTCCAGCTGCTGGGGCAGGTAGGCCTCGATGATCGCGGCCTCGGCCCGCTCGGCGTCGGCGAGCTCAGCCCGGCCGGCGCCGGAGTAGGTCTCGGCGGCCTCCCGGCGCTTGCGGACCTCCCGGGTCAGGACCGTCTGCTCCTCGGCGTCGTCCAGTGCCCGCGCCGCGTCCCCACCGACCTCCGCGTTGGTGATCGCCGCCAGGGTCAGCCGCAGGGTCGCGACCCGCAGCGGCTCCCGGGCCTTCATCGCGGCGGTCAGGTCGGTGCGCAGCTGCGTCTTGAGGGCTCCCACCCGCGGAACGCTAGCCGCGCCGGCCGACCTCCTGCGCGGGTTCGGGCAGGCGTCGCGGGCCCGCGACCGCGTCGCGCACCCCGGCGGCGGGGAGCGCGACCATCGCCTCCAGCGGCCCGCGGCCGAAGGTGGACCGCCACCAGGTCGCGACGAGGACCGTGACGCCCACGTAGGCCAGCCAGACGCTGACCGGCGACACCGTGCCGCCCGGGTCGGCCCGCAGGCCGGCGGACAGCGCGAGGACCTGGGCGGTGTAGACGGTCAGCGGCATCGTCCCGGGGGCGGCCAGCGCCGCGGTGACGGCGCCGAGCACGGAGCGGGTGCGGCCCGCGGTCCGCCGGACCGCCTCGGCCACCAGCAGGCAGATGCCGATGGCCGCGAGCGCGGTTCCCGTCGTCGTGGCCAGGTCGAAGGTCGTGCCCGAGTGCTGGGCCCGCACGGCGAGCCACCACCAGGTGTCGGTGGGTGTGGTGCCGTACATCGTCTGGGTGAGCCGCAACGGCAGCCTGGTCGGGTCCCCGGCGAGCGCGACGACCGCCTGGCGCAGCGCCGCCATCCCGCCGGCGGGACCGAGCAGCAGCGCCGAGCCCGCCGCCCCGACGAGGGCCAGCACCGTGCCGGTCGCCAGCAGGCCGAGTGCGGTCCGGGTCGAGCCCAGGGCGAGCCGGCCGACCACCAGACCCGCGATCAGGTAGGCGCTCCAGGTCAGTGCCGGGTAGTACCCGGTGACGCCGAGGTCGACCAGCAGGTCGACCGGGCGCACCAGCCACAGCACCGTCGGCTGCTCACCGGCTCGCCTCGGCAGCACCTGGCGCGCCAGCTGGGACGCCACCGGCGCGAGCACCAGGACGGCACCGCCGAGGACCACCAGCCAGCGGGTCCGGACGAACAGCAGCGGGACGGCCAGCAGGAACAGCAGCGCGTAGGACGGCAGGATGATCGCCAACCCGGACGGCAGCCCGGTCAGGGTCAGGCCGACGAGCCCGATCAGCGCGGCCCGGACCACCACCGAGGCGGAGATCGCCGCCCGCAGCCCGCCGGTGGCCGCCGCGTCAGGCGCTCGGTCGGCCGCCCGGCTGTCGCGGAAGGACCGGGTCGACAGCGACAGCCCGACCCCGGCGAGCACCGCGAACAGCGCGGCGGACCTGCCTCCGGTGACGGTGGCGGACCAGGTCGGCTCGCCCGCCCGCACGCCCGGGACGAGGTGTACCGCGAGCATCCCGACGATGGCCAGCGTCCGCGCCAGGTCGATGCCGACCAGTCGGTGGCCGGCTAGCGCGTCGCTCACCGGCGCCACCCTGGCAGGTCCAGCCCGATGTCGCCGGACACCGCCGGACGCAGCAGGGGACGTGCACGGCCCACCCGGTCACCGGACGCGACGGGAGGCCCTGACGGCGAAGAGGTAGGCGAGGACGGCGATCCCCGCGCACCAGGCGAGCGCGGTCCAGATGTCGGTGCCGACGGGCCGCCCGCCCAGCAGGGAGCGCAGCGTGTCGACGATGGCGGTGACGGGTTGGGCGTCGGCGAAGGCCCGGACGGGAGCCGGCATGGTGTCCGTGGGAACGAATGCGGAGCTGATGAACGGCAGGAAGATCAACGGGTAAGAGAAGGCGGAAGCGCCGTCGATGGACTTCGCCGTCAGTCCAGGGATCACCGCGAGCCACGTCAGGGCCAGGGTGAACAGGGCGAGGATGCCTGCCGCAGCGAGCCAGTTCGTCGGGTCGGCGCTCGGGCGGAAGCCCATGACGAGCGCGACTCCGACGATGACGGCGAGCGAGATCCCGGTGGACACCAGCGAGGTCAGCACGTGCGCCCACAAGACCGACGAGCGCGCCACGGGCAGCGAGTGGAGCCGCGCGACGATCCCTCGCTGCGTGTCCGTGAAGATCCGCACGGCGGTGTAGGAGATGCCGGTGGCGATCGCGATGAGCAGGATGCCGGGCAGCATGTAGTCCACGTAGTTGTCGGCACCGGCATCGATCGCGCCGCCGAAGACGTAGACGAACAGCAGCATGATCATCACCGGCATGACCGCGACGGTGATGATCGTGTCCGGACTGCGCCCGATGTGGCGCATCGAGCGCCCGACCAAGATGACCGTGTCCCGCACCGGCTTCATCGCAGCACCTGCTCGTTCCCCGTGTCCTTCGCCTTCCCGACGACCGCCAGGAAGACCTCCTCCAGCGTCGGCTGCTTCTCGACGTACTCGACCCTCGGCGGTGGCAGCAGCTTCTTCAGCTCGTCGAGAGTGCCCTCGGCAATGATCGTTCCGTGGTGCAGGATCGCAATCCTGTCCGCGAGCTGTTCTGCTTCGTCGAGGTACTGCGTGGTGAGGAGAACAGTCGTGCCGTCGGCGGCGAGTTCTCTGACGGTCCGCCAGACCTCGAGCCGTCCCTCCGGGTCCAGGCCCGTCGTCGGCTCGTCGAGGAAGAGAACCGCCGGTTCCCCGACCAGGCTCATGGCGATGTCGAGCCTGCGGGCCATGCCGCCGGAGTAGGTGTCGACCCGCTTGTCGGCCGCGTCGGCCAGCCCGAACTGCTGCAGCAGGTCGCCGGCGACCCGGGCGGGCTCGGGCACGGCTCGCAGCCTGGCGACGAGCACGACGTTCTCGCGGCCCGTGAGGACGCCGTCCACGGCGGCGAACTGCCCGGTCAGGCTGATGTTCTCCCGGACCCGTCCCGACTCGCTCCGGGTGTCGTGGCCGCAGACGCTCGCGGAGCCGCTGTCCTGCTCCACCAGCGTCGCGAGGATGTTCACCGTCGTCGTCTTGCCGGCGCCGTTCGAGCCGAGCAGAGCGAAGATCTCCCCGCGCCGCACGGCGAGGTCGACCCCGTTCAGGACAGTCGTGTCCGCGTAGCTCTTCGTCAGGCCTGTCGCCTCGATCGCAAGGTCCGTCACGACCCCGCCTCCGTACGACGGAGCTTCTCGAGCACGTCGCGGTTCAGCTCCTGGCGCCACTTCTCGGTGTAGGTCCTGGTGCTGCGGAGCAGTTCGTCGCAGAAGGCCGCCACGTCCTCGCCGGTGACCTCCAGTGCGCGCTTGCCGTCTGCCGCACCGAGCTCGAACAGGCCCAAGAGGTCTTTGAGCACCGCGACGACGTCCAAACCGTTCCCGGCGGTGAACTTCCACATGTACCGCTGGGTCTCGGCGTAGACGATGCGGTAGTCGGGTGGCAACGCCCTGGCGCGAGCCTCCATGCCCCGCCATTCCTTCTTGTCGCCGAGGATCTTGGTGAGGAAGTCAGCCATCTGCTCGCTCCTTCAGGTGGTCCATCGTGGTCGAGAGGAACTGCCATCTCGTCCAGAACGCGGCGAGCTCGTCACGACCTGCTTCGTTCAGGGAGTAGAACTTCCGGGGCGGGCCGACGGCAGACGGCCTCCTCTCGATGTCGACGAGCTCGTTCCTCTCCAGCCGCAGGAGAATCGTGTAGACCGTGCCCTCCACGACGTCGGTGAAGCCGAGCGCGCGCAGGGACGACGCGATCTCGTAGCCGTAGGTGTTTCCCCGGCCGATTATCTCGAGCACACAGCCCTCGAGGACGCCCTTCAACATCTCCGTCAGGTCTCTCAGTGCCGTCCCTCTCATCGTCGGCAGGTCGCTACCCCGTGACACTGACTACCAGTACTTCGTAGCACTGAGTACCGGTGGCGTCAACCGTGCGACGGCGTACCGGCGTCTGCGGCTGGGTGGGCGGACGGGTGACCGACAAGCGCGTGCGGCCCCGAACGCAGCTGAGCCCGTCAGGCTGCTCGAGGCAGCACTGGCGGGCTCAGGTCAACGATGTGGTGCCCCCGGCAGGACTCGAACCTGCGCACACGCCTCCGGAGGGCGATGCTCTATCCGCTGAGCTACGGGGGCCGGGCGTCGACACGGACTCGATGCGCGGCGTCGGAAACCCTAGCAGCGACACCACCCCGACCCGGGTCGCCGGTGGCGATGCGCCCGGCACACTGCTGCCGGTGATCGTCGTCGCGGGGGAGTGCCTGGTCGACCTGCTGCCCACCGGCGACGGCCTGCTCCGGCCGGTGCTCGGCGGCGGCCCGTTCACGGTCGCCCGCGCGGTCGGCCGCCTCGGCGGGCAGGTCGCGTTCCTCGGCACGCTGTCCACCGACCCGTACGGCCGCCGGGCCCGGGAGTCGCTGGCCGGGTCCGGCGTCGACGACCGGTGGGCGCCGTCCACGGACCTGCCGACGACGCTGGCGGCGGTCGACTTCGCCGGCGAGTCCGCGCACTACCTCTTCTACACGGAGGCGACCTCGGCGCCGGCGCTGACCGCGGACCAGGCGGCGGCCGTGCTGGCCACGGCGCCGACCGCACTGCACGTCGGCACCCTCGGGCTCGTCCTGGAACCGTGCGCCGAGGCCCTTGCCGCCCTGGTGGACCTGACGGGCCCCGACTGCCTGGTGATGGTCGACCCGAACTGCCGGCCGGCCGCGTTGACCGACCCCGACGTCGCCGACCGGTACCGCCGGCGACTGACAGCGGTGCTCGCCCGGGCGGACGTCGTGAAGGTCAGCGCCGACGACCTGGCGTGGCTGCGGCCGGGCACGCCGGCCGGCCGGGCCGCCGCGGACCTGGCCCGCGAACACGACACGGTGGTCCTGCTGACCGACGGCGGGGACGGGGTGCTCGTCCGGAGCCCGGACGACGAGGCCCGGGTCGCGGTGCCGCGGGTCCGGGTCGTCGACACGGTCGGTGCCGGGGACAGCTTCGGCGGCGGCTTCCTGGCCGCGTGGACCTCGGCGCAGGCGGCCGACCCCGGTGCCGACCTGCGGGACCTCGACCCGGCCGGCGTGCTGCTGACCGCCGTCCGGTACGGGATCGCCGCGGCCGGCATCACCGTGACCCGGGTCGGCGCCGACCCGCCGACGGCGGCCGAGGTGGCAGCGGCCGAGGTCGCCGGCGCCTGACCGGCTCGGCAGCCGCGCGTCGGCTGAGAGAATGGGCCGGTGACCCCTGAACAGCTCGCGGAGGCGGTGACCGGCGTGCTGGCCGGTGCCGTCACCGACGGCGCCCTGACCCTGCCCGACGGGATCCCGACCGACGTCCGCGTCGAGCGTCCGCGCCAGGTCGGGTTCGGCGACTACGCCACCAACGTGGCCATGCGGCTGGCCAAGCCCGCCGGGCACAAGCCGCGCGAGCTCGCCGAGCTGCTCGCCGGGCGGCTGCGGGCGGTGCCCGGCATCGACGGCGTCGAGGTCGCCGGTCCCGGCTTCCTGAACATCGCCCTCGCCGCCGGCGCCCAGGGCGAACTGGCCCGCGCGATCGTCGACGCGGGCGAGGCCTACGGGTCCAACAGCGCCGCGGCCGGCGGCGCGCTGAACCTGGAGTTCGTGTCCGCCAACCCGACCGGCCCGCTGCACATCGGCGCCGTCCGGTGGGCCGCGGTCGGCGACGCCCTGGGCCGGGTGCTGACCGCCGCTGGGGCGACCGTCACCCGCGAGTACTACTTCAACGACGCGGGCTCGCAGATCACCCGGTTCGCCCGCTCGCTGTACGCGGCGGCGGCCGGCCGGCCGGCACCGGAGAACGGCTACGGCGGGGACTACATCGGCGAGATCGCCGCCTCGGTGGTCGCTGCCGAACCGGGCATCCTGGCGCTGGGCGAGGACGACGCGGTCGAGCGGTTCCGGGTGCGCGGGGTCGACCTGATGTTCGCCGAGATCCGCAGCTCCCTGGACGGGTTCGGGGTGCACTTCGACGTGTGGTTCAACGAGAAGGACCTGCACGACGCCGGCGACCTGGACGCGGCGCTGGCCCGGCTCACCGAGCTCGGCCACGTGTACGTCGCCGACGGCGCGACCTGGCTGCGCACCACGACGTTCGGCGACGACCGCGACCGGCCGCTGGTGACCTCCGACGGCCGGTGGACCTACTTCGCCGCTGACTGCGCCTACTACCTGAACAAGCGGCGCCGCGGCTTCGACCGGGTCGTGATCATGCTGGGCGCCGACCACCACGGGTACGTCGGCCGGTACCGCGCGCTGGTGGCCGCCTACGGCGACGACCCGGACGGCAACCTGGAGATCCTCATCGGGCAGATGGTCAACCTGCTCCGCGACGGCGAGCCGCTGCGGATGTCCAAGCGGGCCGGGACGGTCATCACGCTGGAGGACCTGGTCGACGCGGTCGGCGTCGACGCGGCGCGCTACGCCCTCGCGCGGTTCTCCGTCGACACCCAGATCGACCTGGACCTGGACCTGTGGTCCAAGCAGAGCGACGAGAACCCGGTCTACTACGTCCAGTACGCGCACGCCCGGACCGCCAGCGTCACCCGCAACGCGAACGCGGCCGGGATCGTCCGCGACACGGCGGCGTTCGAGCCCACGCTGCTGGTGCACGAGCGGGAGAGTGCACTGCTCGCGCAGCTCGCGGAGTTCCCGGCGGTCGTCCGGGCCGCCGCCGAGCTGCGGGAGGTGCACCGGGTCGCCCGCTACGCCGAGGCCCTGGCCGGTTCCTACCACCGCTGGTACGACGCCTGCCGGGTCATCCCGCGCAGCGACGAGGACGTGCAGCCGGTGAACGCCGCGCGGCTGTGGCTCAACGACGCGACCCGCACCGTGCTGGCCAACGCCCTGCGGCTGCTGGGCGTCACCGCTCCGGAGCGGATGTGAGCGTCGCCTACGAGCCGGGCGCGCTGCACCTGGCCCCGCTCCGCCCCGGGCCGTCCTGGCTGGCTCCGCCGGCGGACCCGGACGCGCTGGTCCCGCAGCTGTGGTCGGCGAACGCGGCCAAGGACGCGGACGGCGTGCTGACCGTCGCCGGCATCCGGGTCACCGACATCGCCGCCGAACACGGCACCCCCGCCTACGTGCTGGACGCCGACGACTTCCGGGCCCGGCTCGCGGCGTTCCGCGACGGGTTCGCCGCCGCCTTCAGCCCCGACCGCGGGCTGAACGGCGCGCAGGTCTTCTACGCCGGCAAGGCGTTCCTGTGCGTCGCGGCCGCCCGCTGGGTGGCCGAGGCCGGGGTCGGCCTGGACGTGTGCACCGGCGGCGAGCTGGCGGTGGCACTGCGCGCCGACTTCCCGCCGGAGCGGCTGGAGCTGCACGGCAACAACAAGTCGGTCGCCGAGATCGACCGCGCGGTCGACGCGGGCGTCGGCACGATCGTGCTGGACGCGACGGAGGAGATCGGCCGGGTCGCCACCGCCGCGCGCCGGGCCGGGCGCCGCGTCGACGTGATGGTGCGGGTCACCGTCGGGGTCGAGGCGCACACCCACTCTTACATCGCCACGGCGCACGAGGACCAGAAGTTCGGTTTCGCCCTCGCCGGCGGGTCCGCCGAGCGCGCGGTGGAAGCGGTGCTCTCCCACCCGGAGCTGCGGCTCACCGGGCTGCACAGCCACATCGGCTCGCAGATCTTCGACATCGCGGGGTTCGCCGTCGCCGCCAGCCGGCTGATCGAGCTGCACGCCCGGGTGCTGGCCGCCCATGCGGACCGGCTGCCGGACGGGCTGCCGAACCTCGGGCTCGGCGGCGGCTTCGGTGTCGCCTACACGACCGTCGACGACCCGGCGGAGCCGGCCGACCTCGCCCGCTCGATGGCCGACGTGGTGCTGCGCGAGTGCACCGCTTCCGGCATCGACGTGCCGAGGGTCGCCGTCGAGCCCGGTCGGGCGATCGCCGGGCCGTCGACGTGCACCGTCTACACGGTCGGGACCGTCAAGCAGGTCGGCCTGGACGGGGGCGCGCACCGCACCTACGTCGCGGTCGACGGGGGGATGAGCGACAACGTCCGACCGGCCCTCTACGGCGCGCCGTACTCCGCGACCCGGGCCAACCGCACGTCGGCGGGGGAGCCGGCACTGTCCCGGGTGGTGGGCAAGCACTGCGAGTCCGGCGACGTCGTGGTCTGGGACGAGTACCTGCCGGCGGACATCACCCCCGGGGACCTCGTCGCCGTTCCGGGCACCGGCGCCTACTGCCGTTCGATGTCCAGCCAGTACAACCACGTCCCGCGGCCGCCGGTGCTGGCCGTCGACGGCGGCCGGGTGCGTGCCGTGGTCCGGCGGGAGACCGAGGAAGACCTGCTCGCCCTCGAGCTGGACTGAGCGACCACCTCACCTGGTCGCGGGCAGTGGTCCGTCGTCGGGCCGCTGGTGACGCGGGTCACATTCGATGGCGTCGCACCGGCGCCGCGCCCACCGTCTGTCCATCACGCACCAGGAACGGATGGCTGCTCGTCGCGAGCCCCCGGCCAGTGGTGCCACCGGGTGCACCGCGGAGGAGGACGTCGTGAAGGTCTCGAGTTCCAGGGCGATCGGCGTCGGGGTTGCCGCGGCCGCGCTCCTCACCGGTCCGCTGGTGACAGGCGCGGCGAGCGCTGCGCCGTCACCGGCGCCCACGGCGGCAGCCGTCACGCCTGTGGCCAGTGCGTGGTACGACCCGGTGAAGAACTGCGGTGGGCGAGGAACCCTTCGCAACTGGGGCACGTTCACGGACACCTACAAGGCGATCAACTTTGCTCTTGGCTACTGCCGGTACGCGAACGGCCACGTCTCGCAGGTCAACGTCGCCGTGGAGCGGTGGACCACCGGCGCCAACGGCGGATGGGTCCGTCTGCGGTGGATGTACCAGAACGGCAGCGCGCTGACCGGTGGGCAGTACGACAAGGGCCAGTTCCAGCTCGCGAAGGGCGTGACGCGCTACTTCGGGTGGAGCTACGGCGGGACCGGTGCGACTCCTCCGGCTGGATCCGCGCCCGCGTTCAACTCCTGCATCCACGGGCAGGTGGACATCTACGCCGCGGGCCGCTACCAGCCGGCGACGACGTTCTCCGGTGGTACCAAGTGCGGTTGACCGGGCCATCCCTCGGCGTCTCCAGTCCTGGGTGGCGGCGCTCGAGGCGGTCGTTGGGTGATTCGAGCTCAGCACGCGTCGAGCGGTAGGGGTCCGCCTGGGTGACCGGGCCCGAAGCGGACCCCTCGGAGGGCCGTTCACTGCCGGTGAGGCTGCCTGGCTGCGGCAACGTCGGCCAGGAGGTCGTCCGACTGCCGACTGAGTGTCTGCCGGCGCGGCACCTGGCGCCGACGACGGGCGCTGAATAGGGTCGCGCCACACCGATCCCACTGGAGGGCTTGCGATGGCGCAGACCGACGACCAGCGCACGACCGCCCGGAGCGGCTCGGTCGCCGAGGCGTTCCCGACCCGCAACCACCCGCCGCCGAAGATCCGTGAGCTCCCGGCGCCGCCGACCTCCTACCGCCGGCACATCGGTCCGGGCATCATCGCGGCCGGGGTCGGGCTGTCCTCCGGTGAGTTCGTGCTGTTCCCCTACATCGCCAGCCAGGTCGGGCTCGCGTTCGTCTGGGCGGCGTTCGTCGGCCTGGTCACGCAGTTCTTCCTCAACATGGAGATCGAGCGGTACACCCTTGCCACCGGGGAGACCGCGCTGACCGGGTTCAGCCGGTACTGGCGCCACTGGGGTGTCGTCTTCGCGCTGCTGACCTACTTCGCCAACCTCTGGCCCGGGTGGGCGACCAGCTCGGCGACCCTGCTGAGCTACCTGTTCGGTGGCCAGCCGCGGTTCATCGCGATCGCCCTGCTGGTCGCCATCGGCGCGATCCTCACCCTGGCCCCGGTCGTCTACGTGGCGCTGGAGCGCGCGCAGATGCTCAAGGTCGCCCTCGTCGTGGGACTGTTCCTGATCGGCGGGATCTTCGCGGTCGGCGCGGACGCGTGGCGGGACCTGCCGGACGTGGTCACCGGGGCGCGGATCCCGGCCGAGGAGCTCGGCTTCCCGCTGCTGCTCGGCGCGCTGGCCTTCGCCGGTGCCGGCGGCGGCCAGAACCTCGTCCAGTCCAACTGGATCCGCGACAAGGGGTTCGGCATGGGTGCCTACGTGCCGCGGCTGACCAGCCCGATCACCGGCCAGCCCGAGGCGGTACCCAGCACCGGCTACGCCTTCGAGCCGACGCCGGAGAACATGAAGCGCTGGCGGGGGTGGTGGCGGTTCGCCAACATCGAGCAGCTGGGCACGTTCGTGCTGATCACGTTCCTGACCATCCTGTTCACCTCGCTGCTCGCCTACTCGACGGTCTTCGGCAACGAGACCGTCGCCAACGGGATCGCGTTCGTCCGGACCGAGGGCGAGGTCCTCGGGGAGCGGGTGGGGGATTGGTTCCGCTACCTGTTCTGGTTCGTCGGCGCGATCGCACTGTTCGGGGCCGCCCTCGGGATCGTCGACTACACGAGCCGGATGGCGGCCGACGTCATCAAGACCTCCTACGTCCGGAACGCCAACGAGAGCAAGGTCTACGCCGGGCTGGTGTGGGGCCTGGTCGCGATCGGCTGCCTGGTCCTGTTGCTGGGCTTCGACCAGCCGCTGGTGCTGCTGGTCATCTCCGCGGTCGTCGGCGGCTTCATGATGTTTCTGTACTCGGCGCTGCTGATCCTGATCAACCGGCGGACGCTGCCCGCGCCGCTGCGGATCCGGGGGTTCCGGCTGGCGGTGCTGGTCTGGGCGTTCCTGCTGTTCGGGATCCTGTCGGCGATCACCTTCACGGTCCAGGGACGGACGCTGTTCGGCCTGGACTGACGCCCGGGCTACCGGCGGGCCGCCCGGCCCGGGAACGGCCCGCCGGGAACCGGGGATACTCGGGGGGTGACCCGACCCCTGCGCGTGGTGCTCCTCGGCTGCGGCAACGTCGGCCAGGAGGTCGTCCGGTTGCTCGCCGAGCACGCCGACGACCTGGCCGCGCGCATCGGCGCCCCGCTGGAGCTGGCCGGGATCGCCGTCCGGGAGCCGGGCCGCGCGCGCAACCTGCCGGTGCCGGCGTCGCTGTTCACCGACGACGCGCACGGCCTGGTCGGGCGCGGCGACGCCGACCTGGTCGTCGAGGTCATCGGTGGCATCGAGCCGGCCCGCGGCCTGATCCTCACGGCGCTGGACCGGGGCGCCAGCGTGGTCACCGCGAACAAGGCCCTGCTGGCAGCGGATGGCCCGACGCTGTTCGAGGCGGCCGAGCTCGCCGGCCGGGACCTGTTCTACGAGGCCTCCGTCGCCGCGGCGATCCCGCTGGTGCGCCCGCTGCGGGAGTCCCTCGCCGGGGACCGGGTTACCCGGATCGTCGGCGTCGTGAACGGCACCACCAACTTCGTGCTCGACCAGATGGACTGCTCCGGGGTGGACTTCGCGACGGCGGTCGCCCAGGCGCAGGACCTCGGCTACGCGGAGGCCGACCCGACCGCGGACGTCGACGGCTACGACGCCGCCGCGAAGGCGTCGATCCTGGCCTCGCTGGCCTTCCACACCCGGATCAGCTCCGCCGACGTGTACCGCGAGGGCATCCGCGGCATCACCCGCGACGACGTCGAGGCCGCCCGAGCGATGGGGTGCGTGATCAAGCTGCTCGCGGTCTGCGAGGTCGGCGGCGAGGACGGCGTGCCGCGGACGGTGAGCGCGCGCGTCCACCCGGCGCTGGTGCCGCGCGAGTCGCCGCTGGCGGCGGTCCGCGGCGCGTACAACGCGGTCGTCGTGGAGGCCGAGGCCGCCGGCCGGCTGATGTTCTACGGCCCCGGCGCCGGCGGGCGGCCGACCGCCAGCGCCGTGCTCGGCGACCTGGTCACCGCGGCGCGCAACCACCTCGCCGGCACCCGCGGGCCGGCCGAGTCGACCTACGCCGCGCTGCGCGCCACCGGGATCGAGGAGTCCGTCACCCGCTACCACGTCCGGCTCCAGGTCGCGGACCGAGCGGGGGTGCTGGCCGCGGTCGCGGAGGTGTTCGCCCGGCGCGACGTCTCCATCGCCACCGTCCGCCAGCACGGCACCGGCAACGAGGCCGAGCTCGTGGTGGTCACCCACCTGGCCCGCGAGGACGCGCTGGCCGCGACCGTCTCCGACCTGCGCCGGCTGGAGTACGTGAAGGACGTGGCCGGCGTCCTGCGCGTCGAAGGGGAACGATGACCGTCTCGAACGACCTCCGTCCGCCCGGCACACCACCGGGCACCCCACCGGGCACGCCGGCCGGCGGCCCGACCGGCGCCTCGCCGACGGGGATGCGGGTCCACCAGTGGGCCGGCCTGATCCCGGAGTACCGCGACCGGCTGCCCGTCGACGACAGCACCCCGGTGGTCACCCTGCTGGAGGGCGGTACGCCGCTGGTGGAGTCCGGGTGGCTGTCCGAGCGCACCGGGTGCCGGGTGTTCGTCAAGGTGGAGGGCGCCAACCCGACCGGGTCGTTCAAGGACCGCGGCATGACGATGGCGGTGTCCAAGGCCCTCGGCGCCGGGGCCCAGGCCGTGGTCTGCGCCTCGACCGGCAACACGAGCGCTTCGGCCGCCGCCTACGCCGGACGCGCGGGGATGTCGTGCGCCGTGCTCGTTCCGGAGGGGAAGATCGCCCGCGGCAAGCTGGCCCAGGCGGTCGTGCACGGTGCCCGGCTGGTCCAGGTCCGCGGCAACTTCGACGACTGCCTGACGGTCGCTCGCGAGCTCGCCGAGCGCTACCCAGTGGTGCTGGTCAACTCGGCCAACTCCGACGGGTTCCGCCTCGCCGGGCAGCAGACCGCGGCGTTCGAGATCGTCGACGCCCTCGGCACCGCCCCGGACCTGCACCTGCTGCCGGTCGGGAACGCCGGCAACATCACCGCGTACCAGGCCGGGTACACGGCCTACGCCGACCGGCCGCCGGCGGGGCTGCCCGCGGCCCCGGGCCGGCCACGCATCTGGGCGTTCCAGGCCGCCGGCGCCGCGCCGATCGTCAACGGGCTGCGGGTCGAGTCCCCGGAGACGGTCGCCACCGCGATCCGCGTGGGCAACCCGGCCCGCTGGCAGGACGCCCTGGACGCCCTGGCGGCCTCCGACGGGCGCATCGCCGCGGTCGAGGACGTCGACATCCTCCGCGCCCAGGCGATGCTGGCCCGCCTCGACGGCATCTTCGTGGAGCCCGCCTCCGCGATCGGGGTCGCCGGGCTGCTGCAGAACCAGGCCGCGGGACTGCTCGACCCCGGCCAGACGATCGCCATCACCGTCACCGGCCACGGCCTCAAGGACACCGACACCGCGCTGGACGGTGCCGCGGCCTTCACCGGCCACCCGCTCGCGCCCGACGTGCTCGACGCCGACCCGGACGCGGTCGCCCGGCTGCTGTCGCTCGCGGGCGCGCCCCCCGCTCGATGACCGCCGGCCCCCTGACCGCCGGCCCCCTGACCGCCGGGACGCCGGTTCCGGCGCCGGTGGTCGCCGGCATGCCGCGGGCCGCGTTCACCGTCCGGGTGCCCGCCACGACCGCCAACCTCGGGCCGGGCTTCGACGCTCTCGGACTGGCCCTGGGCCTGCACGACGAGCACCGCTTCACCCCGCTGCCGCCGGGCGCACCGCCGGTGACGGTCGTGGTCAGCGGCGAGGGCGCCGAGGTGGTCGCGTGCGACGACGCGAACCTCGTCGTCACCGCCGCCAGGGCCGCGGCGGCCGACGCCGGCAGGACGCTGCCACCGTTCGCGCTGTCCTGTGCGAACGCGATCCCGCACGGCCTCGGACTCGGTTCGTCGGCCGCGGCCATCGTCGCCGGGGTCGTCGCCGGCCGGACGCTGGCCGGGCTGCCCCGCGACCCCGGTGCCGAACTGGTCCTCGCTGCCCGCCTGGAGGGCCACCCGGACAACGTGGCGCCGGCCGTGCTCGGGGGCTTCACCATCGCCTGGTGCGAACCCGACGCGGCGGGGGTGCCCACCGCCCGCGCGGTACGCCTGGCCCCGGCCGGCTTCGCGGTCGTCGCCTTCCTGCCGCCGGCGCCGATGTCCACCGTCGCCGCCCGTGGACTGCTGCCGCCGCTGGTGCCGCACAGCGATGCCGCGCACGCCGCGGGCCGGGCCGCGTTGGCCGTCGCCGCGCTGACCGGCCGTCCGGAACTGCTGCTGGCCGCGACGGAGGACCGCCTGCACACCCGGGCCCGCGGGGTGGCGATGCCGGATGCCCTCGACCTGCTGGACCGGCTGCGGGCCGCCGGGGTCGCGGCCGTCCTGTCCGGTGCCGGACCCACCGTCCTGGCCCTGCTCGACGCCGCGGCGCCGATACCGCCGCTCCCCGGCGCCGGAACGGGCCTGCCGCCCGGCTGGCGGCGGGTGGACCTCACCTCGGACCCGGTCGGGGTCACGGTCGCCGCGGGCTGAACCGGCGAACCCGACCCTCGCCGGTCAGGGGCGGCGACACGTGGTGCCCAGGCCGCCTGCCGGATGGGCTGGGGACCTGCGTGCTAGCGTTGAACGAAGTTCTCCACCGCCCCCGGGTCTCCCTCACCGGCTGGGCCGTCGTGTCGAAGCACCAGGTCGCGTGTCGCAGCACTCCCGGCCTCCTGCTCAACCCGAACCGGTCGGCTCCCGAGGTACGCCCCGGCCTGGCGATCACCTACGGGACCGCCGGCTCGGACGGGTTCGCGGTGGGGACCGGAGTGCGTCGCGACATGCCACGCACACCCGACCGGGTCCGGACGCGCCGATCTGCCGTCCCGACCGACACAGACGTGAGAGGACTCGCGTGACCGAAGTTTCCGACGCCCCGGTGGCCACCGCCACTGCGCCGAGCGTCACCGACCGCCGGCGCTCGCCGGGCGGTCTCGCCGGGATGAAACTGGCCGAGCTCCAGCAGGTGGCTCAGCAGCTGGGGATGTCCGGCGTGCGCGGACTGCGCAAGGGCGACCTCGTCGCCGCCATCGAGACCCGGCAGACCGCCGGCTACCAGCCGTCGGGCGAACCCGTGGCGCGCGCTCCCCGCCGCCGCGCTGCCCCCGAGTCGTCAGGCAACGCGCCGGCCGACGTGCCGGCGGAGACGTCGGCCCGGAACGGCTCGGCCGTCAACGGCGACGTCAACGGGGCCGCCACCGACGCGCCGAACGGCGCGACCAGCGGCGGCAGCACCGCGAACGGCGCCCGCAACGGCACCCGCAACGGCACCGCCCCCAGCGGCACCGCCGGCACCGCGGCTGAGGGAACTGCCACCACCGGCACAGCTGTCAACGGGCGGACCCAGGACCGCCCCGCCGAGTCCGCAGGCGGTGGTGGCGAGCCGACGACGCCGGACGCGCTGCTCGAGCGCGCCGAGCTGCGCAGCCGCGGCCCGGCCGGTGCACCGGACCAGGCGCCGGCCGTGGAGTCCCGCTCCGAGGGGCGCCAGGATCGACCGGAGGCCCGCGAGAACGGGTCGCGCCGCGACCAGGCATCCCGCCAGGACAGCGGGCGCCAGGACAACGGGCGCCAGGACAGCGACCGGCAGGACCGGCACAACGGCGAGCAGAACGGCCGCCAGTCCACCGACCGGGGACAGCAGGGGCGCCAGAACCAGCAGGACCGGGGACAGCAGGACCGCCAGAACCAGCAGCAGGACCGGGGCCAGCAGGACCGGGGCCAGCAGGACCGGGGTCAGCAGGACCGCCAGGACCAGGGTCCGGACCGGGGCCAGCAGGACCGGGGCGGCGCGCCGCGCTACGACGACGAGGAGGGCGGCCGCCGTCGCCGCCGCCGTGGGCGGGACCGCCTGCGCGACCGCAACGACCGGCCGGACCGCAACGACCGCCAGGACCGGCCCAACGACCGTTCCGACCGCACCGACCGCCGCCCCAACCGGGACGGCGAGCAGCAGGTCTCCGACAACGACGTGCTCGTGCCGGTCGCCGGCATCCTCGACGTCCTGGACAGCTACGCCTTCGTCCGGACCGCCGGGTACCTGGCCGGCCCGAACGACATCTACGTGCCGCTGACGATGGTCAAGCGCTACGGCCTGCGCAAGGGCGACGCCGTCACCGGCGTCACCAAGGCGGCGGGGGAGTCCGACCGCCGGGAGAAGTTCAACGCGATCGTCCGGATCGACACCGTCAACGGCACGGAGCCGGACGCGTCGAAGAACCGGGTCGAGTTCGGCAAGCTCACCCCGCTCTACCCGCAGCAGCGGCTGCGCCTGGAGACCGAGCCCAACGTGCTCACCACCCGGGTCATCGACCTGGTGGCGCCGCTGGGCAAGGGCCAGCGCGGGCTGATCGTGGCCCCGGCCAAGACCGGCAAGACGATCGTGCTCCAGACCCTCGCCAACGCGATCACCACGAACAACCCCGAGGTCCACCTCATGGTCGTGCTCGTCGACGAGCGGCCGGAGGAGGTCACCGACATGCAGCGCGCGGTGAAGGGCGAGGTCATCGCCTCGACCTTCGACCGTCCGGCCAGTGACCACACCCAGGTCGCGGAGCTGGCGATCGAACGGGCCAAGCGCCTGGTCGAGCTCGGCCACGACGTCGTCGTGCTGCTGGACTCGATCACCCGCCTGGGCCGGGCCTACAACATCGCGGCACCGGCCAGCGGCCGGATCCTGTCCGGTGGTGTCGACTCCAGCGCCCTGTACCCGCCCAAGCGGTTCTTCGGTGCCGCCCGCAACATCGAGAACGGCGGCTCGCTGACGATCCTGGCCACCGCGCTGGTCGACACCGGCTCCCGGATGGACGAGGTCATCTTCGAGGAGTTCAAGGGCACCGGGAACATGGAGCTGCGGCTGTCCCGCCAGCTCGCCGACCGGCGCATCTTCCCGGCCGTCGACGTGTTGTCCTCGGGCACCCGGCGCGACGAGATCCTCGTCGGGCACGACGAACTGCAGGTCCTGTGGAAGCTGCGCCGGGTGCTGTCCGGCCTGGAGACGCAGGCGGCGCTGGAGCTGATGCTCAACCGGCTGCGCAAGACCCGGACCAACGCCGAGTTCCTTCTGCAGGTGCAGAAGACGACCCCCGGTGGTTCCGACGACTGACGCGCAGACGGCGGCGGCGCCGGCGGCCGGCCTGCGGGCCGCCGCCGCCCCGCTGCTCGCCGAGTACGACCGGGTCTCCGCCGAGATGGCGGACCCGGCTGCTCAGACCGACCAGCGGCGGGCGCGCCGTCTCGGCAGCCGGTTCGCCGAGCTCGGCCGCGTCCGCGAGGTGGTGGACGACCTGACCGCCGTCGACGGCGACCTGGCCGCCGCCGTGGAGCTCGGCGACACCGACGCGGGGTTCGCCGCCGAGGCCCAGACGCTGCGCGAACGTCAGGACCTGCTGTCCGAGCGGCTGCGGCGGCTGCTGGTCCCTCGGGACCCCGACGACTCCCGCGACGTCATCCTCGAGGTGCACGCCGGCGAGGGCGGCACCGAGTCGGCGCTGTTCGCCGCCGACCTGCTGCGGATGTACACCCGCCACGCCGAGCGCGTCGGCTGGCGGACCCGGCTGCTGGACACCGCCGAGGTCGAGCTGGGCGGGCTAAAGAACGCCGCGTTGTCCGTGGCCGCCGCGCCGGGCTCCACCGAGCCCGCGGCTGCCCCGTGGGCGCGGCTGAAGTTCGAGGGCGGTGTGCACCGCGTGCAGCGGGTTCCGGTCACCGAGTCCGCCGGGCGCATCCACACCTCCGCGGCGGGCGTGCTGGTGCTGCCGGAGGCCGACGAGGTCGACGTGACCATCGACCCCAGGGACCTGCGCATCGACGTGTTCCGGTCCTCCGGGCCGGGCGGTCAGTCGGTGAACACCACCGACTCGGCGGTGCGGATCACCCACCTGCCGACGGGCACGGTGGTCAGTTGCCAGAACGAGAAGAGCCAGCTGCAGAACCGCGAGCAGGCGCTGCGGATCCTGCGGGCCCGGCTGCTCGCCGACGCCCGGGACGCCGCCGCCGCCGCGGCCTCCGACGCCCGCCGCGGCCAGGTGCGGACCGTCGACCGGTCCGAGCGGATCCGGACGTACAACTTCCCGGAGAACCGCATCACCGACCACCGGATCGGCTACAAGGCCTACAACCTCGACGCGGTCCTCGGCGGCGACCTCGCGGCGCTGCTCGACGCGTGCGTCACCGCCGACGAGGCCGCCCGGCTCGCCGCGGCGACGCTCCCCACGTGACCCAGCCCCAGTGACCCAGCCCCAGGTGACCCAGCCCCCGGTGACCCAGCCCCCGGTGACCCAGCCCCTCGCGGCGGCGGCCGTCGGCGCACCCGGTCCGCTCGGCGATGCGGTCCGGGCGGCCGCGGCGCGCCTGGCGGCAGCCGGAGTCGCCTCCGCCCGGGTGGACGCCGAGCTGCTGGCCGGCCACGCCACCGGGCGCAGCCGGTCGGAGGTGACCCGGGCGGTGCTGACCGGCGCCGACCTGGCCGCCGCCGACGCCGTCGCCCTGGACGAGCTGGTGGCCCGCCGGGCGGACCGGGTCCCGCTGCAGCACCTCACCGGCACCGCCGCGTTCCGCCACGTCGAGCTCTCCGTCGGCCCCGGCGTGTTCGTGCCCCGGCCGGAGACGGAACTGCTGGCCGGCTGGGCGGTCGAGGCGGCCCGGGCTTCGCTCGCCGAAACAGGGACGGCCCTCGTGGTCGACCTGGGCACCGGGTCCGGTGCAATCGCCGCGGCGGTCGCCGACGAGGTCCCCGCGGCCCGGGTCGTCGCGGTCGAGCTCGACCCGGCGGCCTGGGCCTGGGCGGCCCGGAACCTGGCGGGCGGCAGCGTCGAGCTCCTGCTGGGCGACGCGACGGTGCTCGACGTGCTGCGGCCCGACCTGGCCGGCGCCGTCGACGTCGTGGTCACCAACCCGCCGTACATCCCGCTCGACGCTTGGGAGTCGGTCGCGCCGGAGGTCCGCGACCACGACCCGGCCCTGGCCCTGTGGGGCGGCGACGACGGCCTGGCCGTGGTCCGCGGGGTGGCCGCCTGCGCCGCCCGGCTGCTCCGGCCCGGCGGCGTCGTCGGCATCGAGCACGCGGACGCGCAGGGGGCCGCGGTGCCCGCCGTGCTGGCCGCGGCCGGGTCCTGGTCCTCCGTCCGGGACCACCCCGACCTCGCCGGCCGTCCCCGGTACACGACCGCCCAGGCACCGCGCACCGGCGCGGGGCTGACGGCGGGGGAGCCCGGCTCGGCGACAATGAGCCGGTGACGACCACCTACGACTGCACGTCCGAGCCCGGCCGGGCCGAGGGCCTGGCGGCCGCCGCGGCCGCGCTCGCCGAGGGCCTGCTGGTCGTGCTGGCCACCGACACCGTCTACGGGATCGCCGCGGACGCGTTCGAGCCCGACGCCGTGACCGCCCTGCTCGCCGCGAAGGGCCGCGACCGCACGTCGCCGCCGCCGGTGCTGATCGGCTCCGTCGCCGCGCTGGACGGGCTGGCGTCGGAGATCCCGCAGACCGGCCGGGACCTGGC
>CAXTBU010000004.1:5141-17674 GCA_964242885.1 uncultured Actinomycetales bacterium | reverse complement strand
GGGGCGGCGTTCCTGCTGGCCAGCCACCTGCCGTTCCTGCGCCAGGCGTTCGCGGTGACCGACGACGTGCGTGCGGTCTACACCGGGATCCTGGTGATCGCCGCCGTCGGGGTGCTGGACGACACCATCGGGCTGGACGCGCTGACGAAGTTCGCCGGGCAGGTGCTCGCCGCCGGCGTCGTCGTCGTCCAGGGCCTGGTCGTCTACTGGCTGCCGCTGCCCGGGGTGACGTTCTCCCTGCCCGCCAGCCAGTCCGCGATCATCACGGTCCTGTTGCTGGTGGTCGCGATCAACGCCGTCAACTTCGTCGACGGGCTGGACGGGCTGGCCGCCGGGATCGTCGCGATCGGCGGCGGCGCGTTCTTCCTCTACTGCTACCTGCTGGCCGTCGACCAGAACATGACCCGGGCTTCGACCGCCGGCCTGATCGCCGCCGCGGTCGCCGGGGCCTGCGTGGGCTTCCTGCCGCACAACGTGCACCCGGCGCGGGTGATCATGGGCGACACCGGCGCGATGGTGCTCGGCCTGGGCCTGGCCAGCTCCTCGATCAGCCTGACCAGCCAGATCGACCCGGCCGCGGTGGGGGCCGGGACCGGCGACACGATCGCCCAGCTGCTGCCGACCCTGCTCCCGCTGCTGCTGCCGGTGGCGGTCGTGGCGCTGCCGTTCACCGACCTGGTGCTGGCCGTGGTCCGCCGGGTGTCGGCCGGGCGGTCGCCGTTCAGCCCGGACAAGAAGCACCTGCACCACCGGATGCTGCAGCTGGGCCACAGCCACCGCCGCGCCGTCGGCCTGCTGTGGTTCTGGGCGGCAGTCTTGAGCTTCGGCGTGCTCGCCGTCGGACTCCTCCGCAGCGGCTGGGTCATCGCGGCCGTCCTGGCCGCCGTCGTCTACGGGATCGTCGCCACCCTCGCCGTCCCGGAGCGGCTCGCCGCCCGCCGGCGACGGCGGGCGCGCCTCGGCGGCCGGCCGCCCGAGCCGCCCCCGGACCCGATGAACCAGCCCGACCAGCTCCAGCCGCACGTTCCCGGGAGCAGTCGGTGAGCGCGCCGGGACAGCCGGCGCCGCACCAGCCCGGACAGCAGCAGCCCGGACAGCAGCAGCCCGGACAGCAGCGACCGGGCGAGCTGGGCCGAGCGCTGCTGCGGATGATCGGCGGAGCGGCGCTCGCCTCGGCCGGCGTCACCGTCCTGGCCGCCGTCGCCTGCGCGGCCGTCGCCGGTGCGGGCGCGGGGTGGTCGGCCCTGGCCGGCGGGGCTGTCGTGGTGCTCGTGTTCGCCGCGGGCGCGCTGACGATCGCCGCGACCGCCGACTCCCCGCCGGCAGTCACCTTCGCCATCGCGGTCGGCGGGTACGGCGGCCGGGTCGTGCTGCTGGCCGGGATCGCGCTGGCCTCGGCGCGGGTCGCGGAGCTGCACCGGACGGCGTTCGCGGTGGCCGCGGTGGCGGCGCTCGCGACCTGGCTCGCCGGGGAGCTGCTGGCGTTCCGACGCCTCACCGACCCGCGCCGGCCGGGCAGCACGACCTTCGCGGCCCCCGCGCGGACCCGCCCGGCGGCGCAGCGCGACTGACCCGGCCGGGGCTCCGGCGGGGGCGATTGACCCGTCGGACCTGCGGTCGGATCCAGCGGGCGCGCCGGTTACGATGACGCCGCCGTGCAGACGACACCGAGGTCCAGCGCACCTGGCGCCCGTGTGCCCCGCGACGACGACCGGCCCCGGCCGACCGGACTGCAACCCGTCCCGCCCCCCGGGGGCGGAGGGTCCGGGAGCCTGGACCCGTCGGTGGCGCTCGGGTACGTGATAGCCGGACCGCTGTTCTACGGCGGCGTCGGCTGGTTGCTCGACCGGTGGCTGGGCATCACCCTGCTCCTGCCGATCGGGGCCCTGCTCGGTTCGGCCGGGGGGATTTACCTGCTCATGAAACGACTGGCGCGATGAGGCCGACCGGCCGCGCACGACAGGAGGCCCACCAGTGCTGACCACGATGGTCCCGGCTGCGACCAGCGTCGCGTCCGGGATCGCGGCGATCGGCTTCCCGCCCGGCCCGGACGCCTTCAACTACCCCTCGCTCGGCGGAGGGGACGGCTGGTTCACCAAGCCGGTGCTGCTGATCGCGCTGTCGGTCGCCCTCATCGGCGTCTTCTTCGCGGTCGCCGCGCGCCCGGCCGCCGTCGTCCCCGGGAAGCTGCAGTTCTTCGGCGAGAGCGCCTACGGGTTCGTGCGGAACTCCATCGCTCGCGACCTGCTCGGGCCCAAGGACTTCCGCACCTGGGCCCCGTTCCTGTTCGCGTTGTTCTTCTTCGTGCTGGTGAACAACGTGTTCGGGATCGTGCCGTTCCTGCAGTTCCCGACGATGTCGCGGGTCGGCATCCCCTACGGGCTGGCCGCGCTCGTCTGGGTGCTGTACATCGGCGTGGGGATCAAGCGCAAGGGCCCGCTGGGCTATCTCAAGGCGACCGTCGTGCCGCCGAACGTGCCCTGGTACCTGTTGCCGCTGCTGGTGCCGCTGGAGTTCCTCTCGAACATCATCGTCCGGCCGGTCACGCTGTCCCTGCGTCTGTTCGCCAACATGTTCGCCGGCCACCTGCTGCTGCTGGTGTTCACCATCGGCGGCGAGGTGCTGCTGTTCGAACACGACGGCGGCGCGCTCAGCCGCGTCGGCTACGGGGCCGTCGGCGTCCTGTCCTGGATCATGGCGATCCTCTTCACGTTCTTCGAGGCGCTCATCGAGGTCCTGCAGGCCTACATCTTCACGCTGCTCGCCGGCGTGTACATCGCCGGCTCGCTCTCCGACGAGCACTGACCGCCGACCCCGCACGGGGACGGCCACCCGACCGGAACGCCGGCGGCACCCAGCCGCCATCGCCTGACCGCACGCTCCACTGACAAGCTCCCGGGCCCGCCGGGGGTCAACCGCCAGGGAAGGACCCACCCGCCATGGAAGGCACCACCAACCTCATCGGCTACGGCCTCGCGACCATCGGCCCCGGCATCGGTGTGGGACTGATCTTCGCCGCGTACCTGAACGGCGTGGCCCGCCAGCCCGAGGCGCGGGGTCTGCTGCAGCCGATCGCGCTGCTCGGGTTCGCCCTCGCCGAGGCGCTCGCCATCCTGGGCTTCGTGCTGTTCTTCGTCGCAGGCGGCGGCGGCACGTCCTGATGGTCGCGATCCCGCTCACCGCAGTCGTGCTGGCCGCGGCGGAGGAGCACGAGACGACTCCGTCGCCGATCATCCCCGAGCCGGTCGAGATCGTCGTCGGGCTGGTGGCGTTCGCGATCCTCTACGTGGTGCTCCGCAGGTTCGCGGTGCCGCAGTTCGAGCGCGCGTTCGCCGCGCGCACCGCGGCCATCGAGGGCGGGATCCAGAAGGCGGAGCGTGCGCAGGCCGAGGCGGACCGGCAGCTCGCGGAGTACCGCGAGCAGCTGGCCGACGCCCGGGACGAGGCCAACCGCATCCGCGAGGACGCGCGCGCCCAGGGGGCGCAGATCGTCGCCGAGATGCGCGAGCAGGCCCAGTCCGAGGCGGCGCGCATCACCGCCTCGGCGCAGGCCCAGCTGGAGGCCGAGCGCCGCTCGGCACAGCAGACCCTGCGTGCGGAGATCGGTGGCCTGGCCACCGACCTCGCGTCGCGGATCGTCGGGGAGTCGCTGACCGACGAGGCGCGCCAGCGCCGCACGGTCGACCGGTTCCTCGCCGAGCTGGAGGCCGCCCCGGTCACGGGCCAGGACGGCGCCGCCAGCCCGGGTGCCCACCGAGCCGGGGACAGCGGTGCGCGAGAGACCGCCGATGCCTGACGAGGACCCCGCGGAGCTGCCGGACAGCGCCGGGCAGCCGCAGAGCGGCGCACGCGCTGCCGGCGGGGACAGCCCCGGTGTCGCCGGTGCCGCCGCCGGCGCGGCCGCCGCGGCGGGTGACGCGGTCAAGCACGCCGCGTCCAGCGCCGCCGCCGCGGCCGGTGACGCGGTCAAGCAGGCCGCCTCCAGCGCTGCCGCCGCCGCGGGCGACGCCGTCAAGTCAGCGGCATCCGGTGCCGGCGACGCGGTGAAGCACGCCGCGTCCGGTGCCGCCAGTGCAGCCGGCGACGCCGTGAAGTCAGCCGCCTCCGGTGCCGGTGACGCCGTCCGGCACGCCGCGTCGAACGCGGTGCACGCCGTCGTCAACCGGCTGAGCCCCGGCTCGGGCGGCGCGGACGAGGCCACGGACGCGGGTGAACTCGCGTCCGGGGCGACGGACGGTGGAGTGCAGTCGGCCGTCGTCCCACCCGCCGGGACGACCACCCCGTCGGCCGGGCTGGGAGCGCTGGGCGACACCGGGCACCTGGGTGCCGAGCTCGGCACGACCAGCCGCTCCACGCTCCGGCTGCTGTTCGGTGAGCTGGACGCCGTCGAGACCGGCGGCGGGGAGCTGGACGGGCTCGGCGACGAGCTGCGGGCGGTGGCCGCCCTGGCCGCCCGGGAGCCGGGCGTCCGGCGCGCCCTCACCGACGCCGCGCGCGCGGCGTCGGACCGCTCCGCGCTGGCCCATCGCCTGTTCGACGGCAAGGTCAGCCCCGCCGCGTCGGAGATGACCGCGCGGGCCGCGTCGGGCCGGTGGTCGGCGCCCCGGGACCTGGTCGACGCCCTGGACATCGTCGCGACCGCCGCCGAGGTGGCCGCCGCCGACCGTGCCGGGGCGCTGGACTCCCTGGAGGACGACCTGTTCCGCTTCGGCCGGATCGTGGCGGCCGACCAGCCACTGCGCTCGGCTCTGTCCGATCAGACGGCGCCCACCTCGGCGCGCGCGGCACTGGTCCAGCGGCTGCTCGACGGAAAGGCGAGCGCCGCCGCGATCCGGCTGGCGACCGCCGCGTCGACGGAGGTCCGGGGCCACAACGTCGAGGTCGCCCTGGCCGAACAGGGCGAGGTGGTGGCCGCACGGCGCAACCGGGTGGTCGCCCTGGTCCGGTCCGCCCAGCCGCTGGCACCGGACCAGCACGAGCGGCTCGCCGCCGCCCTGTCCCGGCAGGTCGGCCAGCCGGTCCAGCTCAACACCGTGGTCGACCCGTCGCTCGGCGCCGGGTTCCACGTCGAGATCGGCGACAGCGTCCTGGACGCCTCTGTCGCCAGCCGGTTGTCCGACGCACGACGCAGACTGGCGGGGTGAGCCCGCGCCGAGCAGCGCGGACACCTCCGACGGGCTGACCGTCCGAAGACCTCGCACGCAGCACCAGACGCCCGAACCGCAGCACGCAGATCCCGGGGGACCAGCCCCGCCGCAGGAGGAGCCAGCACATGACCGAACTCTCCATCCGCCCGGAGGAGATCCGGGACGCCCTCGACGCCTTCGTGAAGTCCTACGATCCCGCGGCGAACAGCCGCGAGGAGGTCGGTCACGTCGTCTCGGCTGCCGACGGCGTGGCGCACGTCGAGGGCCTGCCCTCGGTGATGGCCAACGAGCTGCTGGTGTTCGAGGACGGAACCGTCGGGCAGGCGCTGAACCTGGACACCCGGGAGATCGGCGTCATCGTCCTCGGTGACTTCGCTGGCATCGAGGAAGGCCAGACGGTCAAGCGGACCGGCGAGATCCTGTCCGTCCCGGTGGGCGACGGGTTCCTCGGCCGCGTCGTCGACCCGAACGGGGTGCCGATCGACGGCCTCGGCGACATCGAGGCCGAGGCGCGACGTCCGCTGGAGGTGCAGGCGCCGTCGGTGATGATGCGCCAGTCGGTCACCGAGCCGATGCAGACCGGCATCAAGGCGATCGACGCCATGACCCCGATCGGGCGCGGCCAGCGTCAGCTGGTCATCGGTGACCGGCAGACCGGCAAGACGGCCATCGCCCTGGACACGATCATCAACCAGAAGGCCAACTGGGCCTCCGGCGACCCGAAGAAGCAGGTCCGCTGCATCTACGTCGCCATCGGGCAGAAGGCCTCGACGATCGCCAGCCTGCGGCAGTCGCTGGAGGACAACGGCGCGCTGGAGTACACGACGATCGTCGCCGCTCCCGCAGACGCCCCGGCCGGCATCAAGTACATCGCGCCGTACACCGGGTCCTCGATCGGCCAGCACTGGATGTACGCGGGCAAGCACGTCCTGATCGTGTTCGACGACCTGTCCAAGCAGGCCGACGCCTACCGGTCGATCTCGCTGACGCTGCGCCGCCCGCCGGGCCGCGAGGCGTACCCGGGTGACGTCTTCTACCTGCACTCCCGCCTCCTGGAGCGCTGCGCGAAGCTGTCCGACGAGCTCGGCGGCGGGTCGATGACCGGGTTGCCGTTCATCGAGACCAAGGGCAACGACATCTCGGCGTACATCCCGACGAACGTCATCTCCATCACCGACGGGCAGATCTTCCTGCAGTCGGACCTGTTCAACGCCAACCAGCGCCCGGCCATCGACGTCGGCCAGTCGGTGTCGCGGGTCGGCGGCGCCGCGCAGACCAAGGCGCTCAAGGGCGTGTCCGGGACGCTGAAGCTGGACCTCGCCCAGTTCCGCACCCTCGAGGCGTTCGCGATGTTCGCCTCCGACCTCGACGCCGCCTCGCGGGCCCAGCTTGCCCGGGGCGAGCGGCTGCTGGAGCTGCTCAAGCAGGACCAGTACACGCCGTACCCGATGGAGGACCAGACCGTCTCCATCTGGGCGGGCACCACCGGCAAGATCGACGCCGTCCCGACCGAGGACGTCCGGCGCTGGGAGTCGGAGTTCCTCGACTTCCTGCACCGCGAGCACGCGGACGTGCTGGCCGCCATCCGCGAGTCCGGCCGGTTCGAGGACTCCACCAAGGCCGCCCTCGACGGGCTGGTCGACCAGTTCGGCCGACAGTTCCGCACCTCGGAGGGCAAGACGCTGATCGGCGGGTCCGACGACGTCGAGGCGCTCGCCGACGACGAGATCCAGCAGGAGCGCATCACCCGACAGAAGAGGGGCTGATGGCCGGCCAGCTCCGGGTCATCCGGGGGCGCATCCGCTCGGTCAGCGCGACCGCCAAGATCACCCGCGCCATGCAGCTGATCGCGGCGTCGCGGATCGTCAAGGCACAGCAGCGGGTCCGCGAGTCGACGCCGTACGCGAACGAGCTCACCCGGGTGGTCTCGGCGCTGGCCACCTTCAGCCGGGTCGACCACCCGCTGGCGACGGAGGTCGAGCACCCCCGGCGTGCCGCGGTGCTCATCTGCTCCTCCGACCGGGGCCTGGCCGGGGCGTACTCCTCCTCGGTGCTGCGGGAGTCCGAGCGGCTGTTCACCCGGCTGCGCGACGCAGGGATCGAGTCCCTGCCCTACGTGGTGGGCCGCAAGGGGATCCAGTACCTGCGCTTCCGCCAGCGCGAGATCGAGCAGGAGTGGACCGGCTTCACCGACGGCCCGACGATCGAGAACGCCATCGAGATCGGCGACGCGCTGCTGGCGAAGTTCGACACCGACACCGACGAGGGCGGCGTGGACGAGATCCACATCGTCTACACCCGGTTCAAGAACCGCGTCTCGCAGGAGGTCGAGGTCATCCGCCTCGCCCCCCTGGAGGTCGTCGAGGGTGACGAGCGCCCGGACGAGCACGACGTGCTGCCGCTCTACGAGTTCGAGCCCGGCCCGCAGGAGGTGCTCGACGCGCTGCTGCCGCGCTACGTCACCTCCCGCATCTACAACTGCCTGCTGCAGGCGGCGGCCTCCGAGCTGGCCGCCCGCCAGCGGGCGATGCAGTCGGCGACCGACAACGCCGACGACCTGGTGAAGAAGCTGACCCGGACCGCCAACCAGGTCCGCCAGTCCGACATCACGCAGGAGATCAGCGAGATCGTCGGCGGGGCCAACGCCCTGGCCGACGCGGCCTCGCGAGACTGAGCGACCGAGCCACTCACAACCACGACCCGAACCACGCATCCGCACCGCCCGCACGAGCACGACCGACGGACAGGAGTCCACCGTGACCGCGACCCTCGACAACCCGTCCACCTCCGAGACCGGCGCCCGGGGCGACGGCCGGGTCGCGCGCGTCATCGGCCCGGTGATCGACGTGGAGTTCGCCTCCGACGAGATCCCCGAGCTGTACAACGCGCTGCGCACCACGCGCACGATCGGCGACGACACCCGGACGATCACCCTCGAGGTCGCCCAGCACCTGGGCGACAACATGGTCCGCGCGATCTCCATGCAGGCCACCGACGGCGTCGTCCGCGGCGCGCCGGTGGAGAACACCGGCGGCCCGATCAGCGTCCCGGTCGGGGACATCACCAAGGGCCACGTCTTCAACGTGACCGGTGAGGTCCTCAACCTGGAGGAGGGCGAGGAGTACCACGTCACCGAGCGCTGGCCGATCCACCGCTCGGCTCCGGACTTCGACCAGCTCGAGGGCCGGACGAACATGCTCGAGACGGGCATCAAGGTCCTGGACCTGCTGACCCCCTATGTGCAGGGCGGCAAGATCGGCCTGTTCGGCGGCGCCGGCGTCGGCAAGACCGTGCTGATCCAGGAGATGATCTACCGGATCGCGCACAACTTCGGCGGCACCTCGGTGTTCGCCGGCGTGGGGGAGCGGACCCGCGAGGGCAACGACCTCATCACGGAGATGAGCGAGGCCGGCGTCTTCAAGGACACCGCGCTGGTGTTCGGGCAGATGGACGAGCCGCCGGGCACGCGGCTGCGCGTCGCGCTGGCCGCGCTGACGATGGCCGAGTACTTCCGCGACGTCCAGAACCAGGACGTGCTGCTGTTCATCGACAACATCTTCCGGTTCACCCAGGCCGGCTCGGAGGTGTCGACGCTGCTCGGCCGGATGCCGTCCGCGGTCGGCTACCAGCCGACGCTGGCGGACGAGATGGGCGTGCTGCAGGAGCGGATCACCTCCACCCGCGGGCACTCGATCACCTCGATGCAGGCGGTCTACGTCCCGGCCGACGACTACACCGACCCGGCCCCGGCAACGACGTTCGCCCACCTGGACGCCACCACGGCGCTGTCCCGCGACATCGCCAGCCAGGGCATCTACCCGGCCGTGGACCCGCTGACCTCGACCAGCCGGATCCTGGACCCGCGCTACATCGCGCGCGACCACTACGACTGCGCGCTGCGCGTCAAGGGGATCCTGCAGCGCAACAAGGAGCTGCAGGACATCATCGCGATCCTCGGTGTCGACGAGCTGTCCGAGGAAGACCGGGTCACGGTCAACCGCGCCCAGCGGATCAGCCGGTTCCTGTCGCAGAACACCTACATGGCGACCCAGTTCACCGGCATCGAGGGCTCCTCGGTGACGCTGAAGGACACCATCGAGGCGTTCAACAAGATCGCCGACGGTGAGTACGACAGCACTCCCCAGCAGGCGTTCTTCCTCTGTGGCGGGCTGGACGACGTCGAGCGCAAGGCCGCCGAGCTGGCGAAGCTCAGCTGATGGCGGGCCGGCTGCACGTCGAGCTCGTCTCCGCCGAGCGCCGGGTCCGCTCCGACGACGCGGACCTGGTGATCGCGCGGGCGTCGGAGGGCGACCTCGGGGTGATGCCCGGCCACGCGCCGGTCGTCAGCCTGCTCGCCGACGGCCTGGTCCGGGTCGAGGGCGGGGGGTCGGGAACGTGGACCGCGGCGATCAGCGGCGGGTTCCTGTCGGTGGCCGCCGACCGGGTGTCGATCCTGGCCGAGCGGGCCGTGCTCGCCGACCAGATCGACACCGCCGCCGCGCAGCGCGACCTGGACGAGGCGCGACGCCGGCTCGACGGCGCCGGCGAGGACGACCGGGCCGACGCGCAGGCCGATGTCGACCGGGCATCGGCCTGGTTGCGCGCCGCGGAGCAGACCGGGACACACTGACCACACCGGTTGGCGTCGCCCACCCGGCGTCGGGGGGACAATGGTCGTCAACTGACCACCAGGACATCCCACCGGTGTGGTGTCGGGTCGAGGCCGCGGAAGCGGCTGTCGACGGGGTGCCCGCATCCGCGGGCACCGGGCTCCGACGCCAGGGATGTGATTCGCCGTGGACGCCTCGCAGATCACGCTCGAGGCCGTCGGACTGCTGGTCCTCGCAGTCGTCCTGGTGCTCGCGGCGCTCAGTGTCCGCCGGCGGACGGTGCAGCGCCGGTGGCCGTCGTTCGAGGCGAGCCTGCGGACGTCGCCCAAGCCGATGGGCCGCGGCTGGACCCTGGGCATCGGCTGCTACGACGGCGACCTGCTCCGGTGGTACCGCCTGCTCAGCTTCCGGATGCGACCGGGGATCGTGCTGGACCGGCGGACCCTGGCGATCACCGGCAGCCGATGTCCCACCGGGCCCGAGGCGCGGGCGCTGCTGGCCGGGCACGTCGTGCTGTCGGTCGCCGACGGGGACCGGGTCGTCGAGCTGGGCGTGTGCGACGCCACCCGGACGCACCTGACCGCGTGGATCGAGAACGCAGCCCGCAACGGCACCGACTCGCTCGAGACCGATCGGGTCAGCGGCGGCTGGCGGCGGGCTGCCACAGCACGTCCGGTGCCCCCGCGGCCGCATTGACCGACCGGGCCAGGACGAACAGCAGGTCCGAGAGCCGGTTGAGGTAGCGCGCGGGCTCGGTGCCGACCGCACCACCCCACTCCTGCACCGCGGCCCACGTGCTCCGCTCGGCGCGCCGGACGACCGCGCGCGCGACGTGCATCGCCGCCGCCGCCGCGGTTCCCCCGGGCAGCACGAACGACTGCAGCGCCGGCAGGTCCGCGTTGTAGGCGTCGATGGCCGCTTCGACCCGCGCCGTGTCTGCCGGCAGCACCCGCAGGGGCCGCGCCGCCGTCTCGCCCCCCGTCAGCTCAGCCCCCGTCAGCTCACTCGCGGTCGGGGGGGTGCACAGGTCAGCCCCGACGTCGAACAGGTCGTTGGAGACCGCCAGCAGCAGAGCCGCCACGTCCGGCGGCAGGCCCGGGCTGGCCAGGACCACCCCGAGCGCGCTGTTCGCCTCGTCGACGTCGGCGTAGGCGGCCAGCCGCGGGTCGGTCTTCGCGATCCGGGAGCCGCTGCCGAGCGCCGTCGTCCCGTCGTCACCGGTCCGGGTGTAGATCCTGCTCAGGACGACCATGCGGCTCACCGTAGAGCGCGGACAGCGGCCAGGGGACGGCGCGGGGGTCCGACGACAGCGCCGGCGACTCCTACGATCGACCCGGTGACCACACCGCCCGGACCATCGGACCAGGCGACCGGACGCACCGGCCAGCGGCTCCGGGTGCTGGGCGACGCGCGGCTGGCCGGCCGCCTCAGCGTCGCCGGGGCCAAGAACAGCGCGCTGAAGCTGATGGCCGTGGCGCTGCTTGCGCCCGGGCGCACCGTCATCGGCCAGGTCCCGGCCATCCTCGACGTGGGCTACATGGCCGACCTGCTCCGGCGCCTCGGCGCGACCGTCGACGTCAGCGGGTCCGACGTGACCGGGGCGACGGTGACGATCGACGTGCCCGACGAGGTGGGCCACGTCGCGGAGTACGCGCTCGTCCGTCGCCTGCGGGCCTCGATCAACGTCCTCGGCCCGCTGGTCGCCCGGACCGGGCACGCGGAGGTGGCGCTGCCCGGCGGCGACGCCATCGGCTCGCGCGGGCTGGACTTCCACGTCGCCGGGCTCGCCCGGCTCGGCGCCGAGATCAGCGTCGAGCACGGGAACGTGGTCGCCCGGGCACCGCGCGGGCTGCACGGCGCGGAGATCGAGCTGGACTTCCCCAGCGTCGGCGCCACCGAGAACATCCTGACCGCGGCGGTGCTGGCCGCGGGGACGACGGTGATCGACAACGCGGCCCGGGAGCCCGAGATCGCCGACATCTGCTCGTTCCTCACCGGCATGGGCGCCAAGATCGACGGCGCCGGCACCTCGCGGCTGGTCGTGCAGGGCGTCGACCAGCTGGAGCCGACCGAGCACGACACCGTGCCGGACCGACTGGTCGCGGCCACCTGGCTGATCGGGGCCGCGATGACCGGCGGCGACGTGACGGTCGACAACGCCAGCGCCGCCCACATGCAGCTGGTGCTGGACAAGCTCGCCGCCACGGGTGCGGACATCACCGCCGGGACCGGTCCCGGCGTCCGGCTGCGGATGCCGTCGCGACCCCGCGCCGTGGACGTGCAGACGCTGCCGTTCCCGGGGTTCCCGACCGACCTGCAGGCACCGTTCACCTGCCTGCTGTCGATCGCCGAGGGCACGTCCATGGTGAGTGAGAACATCTACGAGGCGCGGTTCATGTTCGTGCAGGAGCTCTCCCGGCTCGGCGCCGCGATCCGCACCGACGGCCACCACGCCGTCGTCCGCGGCCAGCAGCGGCTGTCCGGGGCTCCGGTGGTCGCCTCCGACATCCGGGCCGGCGCCGGGCTTGTGTTGGCCGGGCTGGTCGCCGAGGGGGAGACCCTGGTGTCCGGCGTGCACCACGTCGACCGCGGCTACCCCGACATCGAGGCCACCCTGGGCGGGCTGGGCGCCACGGTCGTCCGGGAGACCGATCCCGACCCGTTCGAGTGACGCGGGCGCCGCACGCCACCGGCCGGCGCCGGATGGGTCAGGGCCGGACGGGTCAGGGGCGGTCGCGGCCGAGGGCGAGCAGGTTGTGCGCCTTGAGCTCGTCGT
>CAXTBU010000004.1:0-5041 GCA_964242885.1 uncultured Actinomycetales bacterium | reverse complement strand
GGTCAGGGGCGGTCGCGGCCGAGGGCGAGCAGGTTGTGCGCCTTGAGCTCGTCGTCGCGGAACACCATCGTGCGCAGTCCCTCGGTGGTCGGCACGGAGATCGCGCGGACCCCACGCGCGGCCAGGTAGGCCACCACCCGCTCGGCCTGGGCGCTGTCCGCCGGCGAGCTGACCGGCACCAGCATCCCGTAGTCGCCGGGCGCCCCCCGGCGGGACGGTCGGGCCACCACGGAGCCGCCGCGGGAGAAGGCCCAGCGCAGGATCAGCGACAGCACACCGATGACCGCGAGCGCGACCAGCGGTCCCGCCACGAACCCGTAGGAACCCCATCCCGGCATCCCTCCAGTATCGCCACCCACCCGCCGGGCGGGGCAGCGGTCTCCCCGGCGCAGGGCGCGGGGGAGGATGCGGGGGTGCGTCTCGTCGTGGCCAGGTGCTCGGTCGACTACCGGGGACGACTGGCGGCCCACCTGCCGACGGCCACGCGCCTGCTGCTGGTCAAGGCCGACGGGTCGGTGTCGGTGCACTCCGACGGCTCGGCCTACAAGCCGCTGAACTGGATGAGCCCGCCGTGCGCCCTGGTCGAGGAGGTGCCGGTCACCGACGTCGCGCCCGGGGTCTGGCGGGTGGCCAACCGCGGTGGCGAGGAGCTCGTCGTCACGGTGCACGAGGTCCTGCACGACTCCCGCCACGAGTTCGGCGTCGAGCCGGGGCTGGTCAAGGACGGGGTCGAGGCGGACCTGCAGAAGCTGCTCGCCGCGCGGATGGACGTGCTCGGCCAGGGCTGGCGGCTGGTGCGCCGCGAGTTCCCGACGCCGATCGGGCCGGTCGACCTGCTGGTCCGGGACGCCGGGGGCGCGACGGTGGCCGTCGAGGTCAAGCGGCGGCTGGAGATCGACGGGGTGGAGCAGCTGACCCGCTACCTGGAGCTGCTCAACCGGGACCCGCTGCTGGCGCCGGTGACCGGCGTCCTCGCGGCCCAGGAGATCAGGCCGCAGGCCCGGGTGCTCGCCACCGACCGGGGGATCCGGTGCCTGGTGCTCGACCTCGACGAGCTGCGCCGGCTGCCCGACGACGGCACCCGGCTGTTCTGATGCGCGCGAGGAGGATGGGACCGTGACCCGCCGAGCCCGCGCCTACCAGGCCCGGGTCCGCGCCCGGCGGGCCCGCGCGGGCAGCCCGCCGCTCCCGGCCGACGCGGCAGCCGGGTCCGCGCCCGACGGCGGGTCCGACGGCGGGTCCGACGGCGCCGCGTCCCCGCAGATCGAACCGGCTGGGGGACCAGAGCTGCTGCGAGCAACCCCGGTCGGACTGTTCCCGCTGGCAGCCGGCCCAGTGCAGGTGGTCCACGGCGAGGCGTTCACGGTCCGCCCGGTCACCGGTGCGGCAGCCGTCAAGGCCTACACCTGCCCGTGGTGCCTGCAGGTCATCGCCCCACGCGTCCCGCACGTCGTGGCCTGGCCCGTCCAGAATCGCCTCGACGGCACCGAGGGGCTCAGCGTGCGGCGGCACTGGCACCGGCACTGCTGGGCCAGCTCCGTCCGGACCGCGGCCAGCGGGCGGCGCCGGTGACCCCGGCCCCGATCCGGGCCAACAGCGTGCTCCCGGCCCGGCGGCAGCCGTTGACGATCCACACCGCCGACGGTCTCGCCCTCGTCGGCGAGCTGGCGCTGCCGCCGGCGGAGGACCCGGTCGCGACGCTGGTCTGCCTGCACCCGCTGCCGACCGCCGGCGGGATGATGGACAGCCACGTCCTGCGCAAGGCCGCCTTCCGGTTGCCGGCCCTGGCCGGGCTGGCCGTCCTGCGGTTCAACACCCGCGGGACGACCAGCGTTGCCGGCACCAGCGAGGGCACGTTCGACGACGGCCGCGCCGAGGGACTGGACGTGGCCGCCGCACTGGCCGCCGCCGCCGCGGCCGGGCTGCCGGACCCCTGGCTGCTCGGGTGGTCCTTCGGCACCGAGCTGGCCCTCGTGCACGGCCTTCGGCCGGGCGTCGCGGGTGCGGTGCTGCTGTCCCCGCCGCTGCGTCCCGCGGCCCGGTCGGCACTGCCGGCGTGGGCCGCCGACGGCCGGCCACTGATCGCGGTCGTCCCGGAGTTCGACGACTACGTGCGCCCGGCCGCGGCGCAGGCCGCGTTCGCCGCCGTGCCCCAGGGCCGGGTGGTGGCCGTTGCCGGCGCGCGGCACCTGTGGGTGGGCGCGGCGGAACGGGTGCTCGACGAGGTGCTCACCGCCGTCCTCGGGCCTCGGGCCGCCCCCCTCCCGCGGGAGTGGGACGGCCCGATGGGCACCGCCGACGTCTCGGCCTACGCCGAGCGCAGGGTCGACTCCTCGTCGCGCGCGTCCTCGTCCCCGTCGGCCTCCGCGGACGGCCCGCCGGCCTGACCGTCCTCGCCCGCTCCGTCGAGGACCCTGCTGTCGGCGGGCGCGGTCAGCGAGGAGACCGTCGGCAGGCTGCCGTTCGCCTCGGCGGCGGCCATCGCGGCCTCCGTCGCCGGCGTCATCTGGCCGGCCGAGCCCAGGACGGCGCGCAGCTGGTTGAAGTACCCCTGGACGCTGTCGTGCTGGCGGGTGAGCTGCTCGGCGTGCTGCTCGGCCTCGGTGTGCAGCCGCTCCGCCTCGGCAAGCGCCTGCGCGACCATCTCGTCGGCCCGGGCCCGGGCGTCGCCGAGCACCGCCTCGGCCTCCGCACGTGCCCCGGACACCAGCTGGTGGGCGCGCTGCTCGGTCTCGGCCCGCAGCTGCTCCGCGTTCTGGCTGGCCGCCACCTCCCGGCGGTGCGCGTCCTCGGCCCGCTGCTCGGCCTCGTGGATCATCCGCGACGCGGCGGCCAGCGCACCCTCGTGCCGGGCGGCGGCGTCGCGCTCGGAGTTCTCCCGCATCCGGGCGAGCTCGACGTCCAGGTCGGAGCGGTCCTGGTTGACACGGTGCCGGGTCTCCTCGGCGAGGGTGTCGACCTCGAGCCGGATCGCGTCCGTCTCGCGCTTGGTCACCATCCGCAGCTGCTCGGACTCGCCGCGGGCCGAGGCCCGGATCTCCGCAGCCTCCCGCTCGGCCACCGCGCGCACCCGGGCGCTGTCCCGCTCGGCGGAGCCGCGCAGCTCCTCGGCCTCGATCGCGGCGGCCTCGCGCACGGCCGCGGCCTCGCGGTCGGCGCTGTCGCGGACCTCCTCCGCGGCCCGGGCGGCGGACTCGCGCATCGCAGCGGCTGCCTGGTCGGCCGCGGCCACGGCGGCCTCGGCGTCGCGGTTGGCGCTGTCCCGCGTCGAGGTCGCGGCGCTCTCGGCCGACCGCCGGATCTCGGCCACCTGGGTGGCGGCGTCGGCCATCCGGCGAGCCTTCTCGGTCTCGCTGCCGGACACGATCTCGACGGCCTGCTCCTCGGCGAGCCGCAACAGCTCCTGGGCACGGGCACCGAGGCCGGCGTAGGTCGGCCGCTCGGTCTCGGCGAGGATCCGGCGGGCCTCGGCGACCTCCCGCCGGTGGGCGTCGATCTCCTCGCGGAGGCCGACCAGCTCGGCGTACTCGGCCTTCCCGCGGCGGGTGAGCTCGGCGATCGAGGTCTCGAGCTGGTTGACGTGGACGTCGACCTGGCCCCGGTCGTACCCGCGCAGGACCACGGCGAACTGGCCGACCGCGGATCCGGTCAGGGTTCCGCCGGTCGGCTTGGGGGGCTGCGACCCGGCCGCACCGGGGAACAGAGCGAACGACTTGTCGGTGTCGCGTTCGGGCATCGTGGCTCCGTCGTGTCGCGCGTTGCGCCGACCGCTGCGGCCGACGCCGTCGAGGACCCTCCCGCCGGCCTGGTCGACCGGACGGCGCGGGGGTCACGGGCCGTGCCGAACCGCCACGAACAGGGCGGGAGCGGACCCGTGTGTCGAGATCAATGTAGGGCGCCGGGCTGTCCGGGGGGCGTCTTGCGGGTGTCCGACGCGCGGAGAGGTCGCCCGGGGCCGTGGTGCCGGTGTGGCTAGCGTGTCGGGTGGGGTACCCGGCGTAGCCTCGGGGTGCGTCGCGGACCCGCGACGGCAGGACCTCGCCGCACCCGCGGCCGCGTGCCGCGCCCGCGGCGAGGAGGACGTCATGGCCGGTGTCCTGAAGAAGGCACTGCTGTGGCTGCTGGTCGCCTTCCTCGTCTACTACGTCGTCACCAAGCCGGAGGCCTCGGCGGACGCCGTGTCCGGCGCGGTCGGCGGGATCAACGACCTGTTCACCGCGATCGGGCGGTTCTTCTCGGCCCTCGCGGGCTGACCCGTGGCCCACCAGCCCGAGGAGGTCCCCGGGCTGCGCTGGCTGACGGCACCCGACGCCGGGCCTGCCCGGCCGCCCGGTGGTCCCGGCCTGCCGCGCGGGGAGGACGCCGACCCGCTCGACGGACCGCCCGGACCCCGACGTCGGCTGCCGGCCCGGGTCGGCTCGTGGTTCAACCCGCGGGTCGAGGACGAACTGGTCCCCGACGAGGGGGAGTACGTCGTCGACGAGGTCCGCCACCACGGCGTCGTGTTCGTGCCGCGCGTCCTGGAACTGCTGCTGGCCGCCGGGCTCGTCGTCTCCGACGCCGTGCCGGGCGTTCCCCGGGTGGTGCTGGTCGGCGCCGTCGCGCTGGTCGCGCGGTCGGTGGCGAAGGTGCTGCTGGACCACATGGACCGGTTCGTGATCACCAACTTCCGGGTGTTCCGGGTGCACGGGTTCCTGAACCGGGAGACGGCGACGATGCCGCTGTCCCGGATCCTCGACATCACGGTCACCACGCCCCTGCTCGGCCGGGTCCTCGGGTACGGCCACTTCGTGTTCGAGTCCGCCGCCCAGGCCCAGGGCCTGCGCGACATCCGGTACATCGGCTCCCCGCACGAACGCGACCTGACCATGCAGCGGGTGATCCAGCGTGCCGGCCTGCGCCGCAACGCCGGCGCCGGCCGGGAGCTCGCCGCCACCCCGCCCGGTCAGCCGCTGCCGGCCGCCGACAGGCCGTCCGACAGCCCGTCCGAGAGCCCGTCGGGGACCCCGTCCGCACGCGCGTCCGGCAGCCGGCCCCGCAC
>CAXTBU010000003.1:88556-99335 GCA_964242885.1 uncultured Actinomycetales bacterium | reverse complement strand
AAGTCCCAGATGGCCGCCGGGCTGATGAAGCGTGCTGCCGGCGACGCGGTTGCCGTCACCTCCGCCGGGACGGAGCCGGGCACGGCCGTCAACGGCCTGTCCGCCCAGTCCCTGCAGGAGGTCGGGGTCGACATCACCGGCGAGGTCCCCAAGCCGCTCACCCCCGAGATGGTCACGGCCGCGACGGTGGTCGTCACCCTGGGCCGGGACGCGACCGTCGAGCCAGTCCCCGGGCCGCGCTTCGAGACCTGGGACACCGACGAGCCGTCCGAGCGGGGCATCGACGGCATCGAACGGATGCGGCTGGTCCGCGACGACATCGCCCGCCGCGTCGACCAGCTGGCGGCGGACCTGAGGACGGACAGGCTGCCCCGGGACTGACGCGGGCAGCCGCGTGCACACGCGCGTGCCCGAACCCGCGTGCCGGCACCCGCGTCACCGGAGGGACCGCCGCACCGGCCGGCCCCGGCGTCCCTATCGTTGAGGAGTGCCCCCCGACCGGCGGACGGCGCGGTCCGCCGAAACGGTCCGTCCGCGCGGCTCCGGCCGGGCCGGATCGCGGGCCGCGCTGGTGGTCGTGCTGCTCGCCGGGCTGTTCGGGATGCACGCCATGACCGTCGGGCACGTCCCGATGACGATGACCGCGTCCGCGGCTGCCCAGCCGACGGCCCACGCGATGCCGGCACAGCAGGTGCCCGCGCCAGCGAGGTCCGTGGTGTCGGGGAGCTCCGCGGCGGTCGCTCCCGCGGCGGCGTCGGGGCAGCCGTCCGGGACCGGCTCCGCGGAGCACACCGGGCACACCGTGAGCGCGTGCGTGGCCGTACTGGTCGCCGCGGCAGTCCTGCTCCTGGCCGCAGTCCGGCGGCTGCTGGCCCGTCGCCGCAGCGCGCCGCTAGGCTGGCCCGCTCCCGAACGCGCCGTTGTCGCCCGAGTCGCGCCCCGGCTCGTCCGGGCGCGGCAGGCGTTGACGCTGTTCGAGCTGTGCGTGCTGCGGGTGTAGGTCCGCCGGTCCCCGGTCCCAGGGCGTTCCCGCCGGGGCCGGTTCCGCGCCACCCATCAGCCCAGGTCGGCCACCACGGGTCGTCGACCACCCGTCCCCGAAGGACCTTCCATGACCACACGTGTTCTCGTCCTACCCGTCCTCGCCGCCGTCGCGGCCCTCGCCCTGGCCGGCTGCGGAAGCAGCAGTGACGCTGGCAGCGGCAGCACCGCGCCGGCCGCCTCCTCGTCGGCGATGGCGATGCCCAGCGGCGCCTCGGGCGACGCGATGTCGATGCCGACGGTGTCGGCGACCGGCACCCCGGCCACCGGAGCGCACAACGACGCCGACGTCGCTTTCGCCAGCGACATGATCCCGCACCACCTGTCCGCCATCCAGATGGCCCAGCTCGCCCCCACCCGGGCCAGCAACCCGACCGTCAAGGCCCTCGCGACCGCGATCAGCGCCGCCCAGGACCCCGAGGTCACGACCATGGCCGGGTGGCTCGTCGGCTGGGGTCAGCCCGTCCCCGGGGCCAGCGCCGGTCACGACATGTCCGCGATGGGCTCCACCGACGAGCCGATGGACGCCCCGATGGCCGGGATGATGAGTCCCGGAGAGATGACCGCGCTGGAGAACGCCACCGGCGCCGCGTTCGACAGGATGTGGACCCAGATGATGACCACCCATCACCAGGGCGCCGTCACCATGGCCAAGACCGAGCTGGCCGACGGGACCAACCCCCAGGCCAAGGCCCTCGCCCAGCAGATCATCACCAGCCAGACCGCTGAGATCACCCAGATGCAGAAGCTGCTCACCCAGCTCCCCAGCTGACCAGCGGTCAGCGACGAGGCAGGACGGCCCACCGGCGGCCCGGGTCGCCGGGACGAGCGGGGGGGCCGTCCTGCCAGGAGCTACCGGGTCAGCGGGACAGGACTGCCACCCGGCCGGCCGCGCCCGAGGCCCAGCACCCGCCGTCGGCGGCGCACTGGACGGTGTCGAACGACCCGCTGTCGAACCGCCGCCACGTCAGCCCCGCGTCGTCGGAGACGTCGGACCCGGTCGGCCCGACCGCGACCAGCGACGTCACGGTGCCCGGCAGGAACGCCACGCCGGACCGGTAGCCGGCCGGCGTTCCGGGGGAGGACAGCCAGCGCCGCGAGTCCACGGACACCGCCGAGATGCGGCTGCGCCCGGTCGGCGCGGTGAAGTCGCCGCCCACCGCGACCACCGCGGTACCCGAGGCCGTTGCACCCGGCACCGTGACCGAGAACGGGCGGACGGCGAGGGAGAAGATGCCGGCCGCGGCGGCGCTGGGCACCGGGGTCGACGACACCGACCAGGTCCGGCCACGGTCGGTGGAGTGGAACACCCGCGAGGTCGCGCCGCCGCCGGAGGCGATCCACGCCTCCCGCGACCCGGAGGTCACCAGGCAGGTCCCGGACGCGGCGAACGCGAACTCCCCGGCGAGGGCGGCGGGCATCCCGGCGTTCGACTGGACCGACCAGTGCAGGCCGCCGTCGGTCGTCCGGGCGATCCGGAACCTCCCGCCGACCGGGTCCGACAGCGCGATGCCCTCCGACGGGCTGAAGAACGCCATGCAGTCGTAGAAGGCCGTCGGCTCGTTGTTGACGAAGCCCAGCGTCCACGTCCGGCCGCCGTCGACGGTGCGGTAGATCCGCGAGTCGGTCCCGGTGCCGATGGTCAGGGCGACCGCGCGGCGCGCGTCGAGCGCCTCGACGTCACGGAACTGCAGCCCCGCCGGCAGCCCGGGCGGCGACACGTCGACCCACGAGCGGCCGCCGTCGACGGTGCGCAGGACGGTGCCCTCGGTTCCCGCCAGCCACGCGACCGTCGAGCTCACCGCCGCCAGGCCGCGGAACTGGCGGTCCGCGGCGCCGGCCGGCGACACGTTCCGCCAGCTGGGCTGGGACGCCTGCGCGGCGCCGGCCAGGGCGCCCAGGCCAGCCGCCGCGTCGGCGGAGGCACGTGCGGCCGGCATCGCCGCGGCCGGCAGCGCTGCGGCCGGCATCGCCGCTGCCGGCGTCGCTGGGCCGGCGGCCGCACCCGGGTGGGCTGACGAGTACGCGGGGGCCACGGCAGCGGCCAGGCCGGCCAGCGCGACGACGGGGACCATCCAGCGGGGAGATCTCATCCGCAGACCATAGGAAGCTGCGAACCTCCTGGGCAGACCGTCCTGCCGACGTGCCCGGGCGGCCGGACAGGCGCCTGCCAGGGCGGCTCGCGGGGGCACCCGGGCCGTGCTTGGGTGGACGTGCACCGACCGACGAACCGAGGAGTGGCGAGCGCATGGCCGACATCAAGGCACCGCTGACCGACAGCGGCCGGACGGCGACCGGCGAACTGCTCCAGGCCAGCGTCGTCGACCTCATCGACCTGTCCCTGGTCGCCAAGCAGCTGCACTGGCACGTCCAGGACCCGCGGTTCCGCAGCGTCCACCTGCAGCTGGACACCGTGGTCGAGGTCGCCCGCCGGTTCACCGACATCCTGGCCGAGCGGTCGGTGACGATCGGGTTCCCCGTCGACGGACGGACGGCCACCGTCGCCGGCACCACCGCGATCGACGGACCGCCGACCGGCTTCGTCCGGGCGGAGGACGCGTGCCACGAGATGTCCGTTGCCCTGCAGGGCGTCGGCGAGCGACTGCAGCGCCGCATCGACACCTCGGCGGACACCGACCCCGTCTCCCAGGACCAGCTGATCGCGACCGCGCAGGCCGTCCAGGAGCAGTCGTGGTGGTTCCAGTCGATGGACGCCTGACCGCGCGGGAAGCGCTCAGGTCCGAGCAGCCGTTGCCGATGTGTCGGCGTGGCCAGTGCACAGTCAGGAGCGCCTGACGTCCGGTCGGTGCCCGCACCGGGCCATGAGCTGCTTCCCGAGCTGCTGTCCCAGGTCGCCGGCCAGGTCGGCGAAGGCGTGGCGGTCTTCGACCTCGGGGACGAGCTGATCTACGCCAACCCGGCGCTGGCCAGGCTGCACGGCTGCCGGCCCGACGAACTCGTCGGCCGCCACCTCAGCACCTTCGTCGATGCCTCCCGGGCCGCCGGCGACCGGGCCGCCGCCGAGGACGTCGGCGACGGGGTGGTGCGGGTGGAGATCGAGTCACGTCTGCTGGACGGTTCCCCGCTCGACGTCGACGTCACGATCTCCTCGCTGCGGAACGGGACCGGCGACCGGATCGGTCGGATCGTCTGCGTGCACGACGTGACCGCTCGCAAGGAGCTGCAGCGGCAGTTGCAGCGGGCTTCCCTGCACGACCCGCTCACCGACCTGCCGAACCGGCGACTGCTCGCCGACCGGCTGGACCAGGCCTTCGCCCGCGCGGAGCTCACGGCGTCCACGGTCGCGATCCTGTTCATCGACCTCGACGGGTTCAAGCAGGTCAACGACGCGCACGGGCACGACATCGGGGACCAGCTGCTCGTGCAGACGGCGGACCGGCTGCGGGCGTGTGTGCGCGCCGGCGACACCCTGGCCCGCCTGGGTGGGGACGAGTTCGTCGTGCTGCTGGAGGACGTGGTCGATCCCGACCAGCCCACCCGGACCGCGCAGCGGGCGGTCCACACGATGGCGGATCCGTTCGACCTGGGCGGCATCAGGGTGTCGATCTCCGCCAGCATCGGGGTCGCGCTCAGTACCACGGGCAGCCAGCGCAGCCTTCTGCACGCGGCGGACAACGCGATGTACGAGGCCAAGGCGACGGGGCGCGGCCGGATCGTGGCCAGCCGCTGGGAGACGAGGACCTCTCGATCCGAACCCGCCGACCGCTGAGGCCACGATCGCCCGATGAGCTCTCCAGCCGCCCGGCCCCCGGCACCGATGCTGGCGGTCGCCGGCCCGCTGCCGACGGGGCCGGGGTGGGCCGCCGAGGTCAAGTGGGACGGCGTCCGGCTGCTCGTCGCCCTCGCCGCGGACGGGACGGTGCGGTGCTGGACCCGGACCGGGCGGGAGGTGTCCGCGACCTGGCCGGAGGTGACGGCGACGGTCCCGGCCGGCCTGCTCGGCCGCGCGGCACTGGTGGACGGCGAGGTCGTCGCCCTCGGCACCGACGGCCGCCCGTCGTTCGCCCGCCTGCAACAGCGACTCGGGCTGACCGCGCGCGCCGACGTGGCCCGGTCCGCCGCCGCGGTGCCGGTCGTCTTCATGGCGTTCGACCTGCTCGCCCTGAACGGGAACGACCTGTCCGACCGGGCGTGGGAGGACCGCCGTTCGCTGCTCGAGCAGGTTGCGGGCCGGCCGTGGCAGGTCCCGGCGGCCAGCCCGGACCCGGCCGCGCTGTTCGCGTTCACCCGGGCGAACCGCCTCGAGGGCGTGGTGTGCAAGCGGCTCGGCTCGCCGTACCGCGGGGGCGCCCGGTCGGCGGACTGGGTGAAGGTCAAGCACGTGCGGACCCAGGAGGTCGTCGTCGGCGGCTGGCTGCCCGGTGCCGGCGGCCGGACCGGCGACCTGGGCGCGGTGCTGGCCGGCATCCCGGCGGACGGCGGCGCCGGTCCGGTCGTGCCCGGCTCGGGGACGCTGCGCTACGTCGGCCGGGTGGGCACCGGCTTCACCGCCGCCGCGCGGCGCGACCTGCTCGCCCGGATGGGCCCGCTGACGAGCGCCCGGTCACCGTTCGCGGAGGTGCCCGCGCTCGTCGCCCGCGCCGCGGTGTGGGTCGACCCGGTGCTGGTCGGGGAGGTCGCGTTCGCGGAGTGGACCGTCAACGGGGTGCTGCGCCACCCCGCGTGGCGCGGGCTGCGCCCGGACAAGCCCGTGCACCAGGTGGCCGTGGAGTCCTGACCCCGGCTGTCCGGTGCCGGCGGGCCACTCGCTGCCGGGGTCGTGCGGTCAGATCGGCTCGACCACGTGCCGCGGCGGGAACTGGCCGGTCACCAGGAAGACGATCCGCTCCCCGAGGGAGACCGCGTGGTCACCGAACCGCTCGCAGTAGCGGCCCAGCAGCACCGCGTCGATGGTCGCCTCGTTGGAGACGCTGCCGTCGTTGCGGGCCAGCACCTGGAACAGCGACCGGTGCATCCGGTCCAGCTCGTCGTCGGCGCGCTCCAGTTCGGCGACGGCCGTGGCGTCCCGGGTCCGGATCATGTCCGCGGCGCGGTCGCCGATGTCGGCCGCGGTCCGGCCCATCTCGGCGATCTGCTCCATCAGCGGCGGCGGCAGGACCGGGTTCGGCCGGCGCAGCCGCGCGACCTTCGCGACGTGCACCGCCAGGTCGCCCATCCGCTCGAGGTCGAACACCATCCGCAGGCTGGCGACGATCGCCCGCAGGTCGGTGGCGACCGGCGCCTGCAGCGCCAGCAGGTCGAAGGACCGGATCTCCAGCCCGTCGCGCAGGTTGTCGATCTCGTTGTCGCTGGCGATCACGCTCTCGGCGAGTCCGCCGTCACCGGTCTCCAGCGCCCGCACCGCCTGGCGCATCGCGATCGAGCTGAGCCGGCTCATCTCGGCGAGCTCGTCGCCGATCACGTCCAACTGTTCGCGGAATGCGCTGCGCATGTCGTCCCCCAAGGTCGTCCGCTGGCCCGTGCCGGGTCACCGGTCCGGACATGCCCCACGTACGGCGGTGCCTGTCGCGGACTCCCATCCTCCCCGACCGGCGACGGGTCGGACCGCCACGTCGATGAACGAGCGACGACACCCTGCGGAACCGTGGGTGAACACGGTGTGGCCCACCAGCGACGACGGTCTGTCCGGACCGGGCCCGACATAGCCTCTGGTCTGTGACTCCGGGCGGCGCAGGCACCCGCCGCGGCCTGTCCGTCCTCCGCCCCCGCGGCACGCCGTCGGGCCCCGCGGACGGGGCAGCTCCCGACCCGGCCGCCGACAGCCCGGCCGCCGACAACAGGGCCGTCGACAACAGGGCCGTCGACAGCGCGACCGCGGGTCCGCACGACTCCCGCCCCGAGCTGCCCGAGGGCACCGCAGCCGTCCTGCACGCCCTGCCCGGTGCGGCGATGGTCGTGGCGCACGACGGGCAGGTCGTCCTCGCCACCGCCCCGGCCGTCGCGCTGCGCGTGGTCCGGCACGGCCGGTTGCAGGTCCACGAGCTCGTCGAGCTGGTGCGCAACGTGGCCGGCGACGGAGAGGCCCGGGACGCCACCGTCGAGGCCGGGTGGCGCGGGCGGATCCGGCCGGACGGCGCCGGCCGGTCACTGGCCGCGCGCGCCCGGCTTCTCCCGGTGGCCGCCGGGTACCCGCGCGTGTTGCTGCTAATCGAGGACCGGACCGAGGCGTTGCGGGTCGACGCCGCCCGCCAGGACTTCGTGGTCAACGTCAGTCACGAGCTGAAGACCCCGGTCGGGGCGATCACGCTGCTCGCCGAGGCGATGCAGGCAGCCGCCGACGACCCGGCCGCGGTCACCCGCTTCGCCCGCCGGATGCACTCCGAGGCCGAGCGCCTGGCGCGGCTGGTCGGCGAGATCGTCGAGCTGTCCCGCCTGCAGCTGCACGACCCGGTCGAGGACTCGGTCCCGCTGCAGGTCGCGGAACTGGTGGCCGCGGCGTTCGACCGGTCCCGCGTCGACGCGGACGCCAAGGACATCGAGATGGTCGCTGCCGTGCCGGCCGGGTTGGTGGTGACCGGGAACCGCTCGGACCTCACCTCGGCACTCGGCAACCTGGTGGAGAACGCGCTCGCCTACAGCCCGTCCCAGACCCGGGTCACCGTCACCGCGGCGTCCGCCCCGGCGCCGGACGGGGATGCCCCGGCCATGATCGACATCGCGGTCGCCGACCAGGGCATCGGCATCCCCGCCGACAAGCTCGACCGGGTCTTCGAGCGGTTCTTCCGTCTCGACGAGGCCCGCTCCCGGGTCACCGGCGGCACTGGCCTCGGGCTGGCGATCGTCAAGCACATCGCGTCCGGGCACGGCGGCAGCGTCCGGGTGTGGAGCGTGCCCGGGGCGGGGTCGACCTTCACCCTCCAGCTGCCCGCCCAACAGTCCGACCAGCAGTCCGCACGACAGTCCGACCAGTCCGCACGACCGGACCGACCAGGTGGAGGTGACCGGTGACCCGGGTCTTGATCGTCGAGGACGAGGAGTCCTACAGCGACGCGATGTCCTTCCTGCTGCGCAAGGAGGGCTACGAGGTGACCGTCGCCGACACCGGTGACGGCGGGCTGCGGGAGTTCGACAGGTCCGGTGCCGACCTCGTGCTGCTGGACCTGATGCTGCCGGGGATGTCCGGTGCCGACGTCTGCCGGGCCGTCCGCCGGCGCTCCAGCGTGCCGGTGATCATGGTGACCGCACGCGACAGCGAGGTGGACAAGGTGGTCGGGCTCGAGATCGGCGCGGACGACTACATCACCAAGCCGTTCGCGCCGCGCGAGATGGTCGCCCGGGTGCGAGCGGTGCTCCGCCGGACCGGCGGCGGGGACGACCTGGAGCCGGCGCGCATCGAGGTCGGCCCCGTCGTCATGGACACCGAGCGGCACAGCGTCAGCCTCGACGGCACCGAGGTGCGGTTGCCGCTGAAGGAGTTCGAGCTGCTGGAGATGCTGATGCGCAACTCCGGACGGGTGCTCACCCGCATGCAGCTGATCGACCGGGTCTGGGGCGCGGACTACGTCGGGGACACCAAGACCCTCGACGTCCACGTCAAACGGCTGCGCGCCAAGCTCGAGCGCGACCCGGCCGACCCGCAGATGCTCGTCACCGTCCGTGGTCTGGGATACCGCTTCGCTGGGTAGGGTCTGGGTCACCGGTTCGCGGGGTAGCGCCTGCGGTAGGACGTCCCCGGCTGACGGTCCCCGCGGTCAGTCGCCGTTCGGGATGCCGCCGGTGGCGCCGGGGGACGCGGTGGGGGCCTGGCTGCCGGACACGTTGGGTTGGGCGGTCGGCGTCCCCGGTGTCGCACCGAGGGTGGTCGTCGGCGTGGCCACCGGCACCGGCGCGCCGGAGGTCGGGACCGCTGACGTGTACTCGTAGCGCGGCAGCACCGGGACCTGCACGCTCACCGCTGCCGCGTCGCCGAAGCTGATGACGACCGGGACCAGGGCGCCCGGGGTGTAGGTGCCGGCCGCGAAGGCCTGCGGCCCGCCGGTCGTGCCGAAGGAGATCAGCCGCTGGGGGACCAGCGTCCGCTCGGCCAGTGTCAGCTGGGCCGGCCGGCCGTCGACGGTGATCGAGGCCAGGGTGTCCTGCTCGGTGCCGTCGTTGGCGATCGCGCCGACCAGCGTGCCGCCCGACCCGTCGCTGATCACCTGCAGGTTGCGGACGCGCAGCTTGCCGCTGTCCGCGTCGACCCCGTCGGAGGTCTGGTAGTTGCGCTGGCTCGCCGCGTCGGTGTTCGTGTAGCACCCCGATGCGCCCGCGAGCAGGCCGAGCGCGGCGAGCGGCGCGGCCAGCCCGCTGGCCACCCAGGGGCGGCGGTCGGCGCGGCGGCGCGGCGTTCGGCGCCCGCACGGCTCGGGAGCAGGCATCGGGACCTCGATCTGTCGGGGATCAGCGGGTGCGGGGACTCGGGCGGCACGGCGAGGATATCGGGCCGTTCCGCCCCGGTCCCGGTGGCCGGCACCGGCCGTTCCCGGGTGGTCCGGTGGATGGCCGGTTGACACCGGCACGCTCTCCCAGGTATTCGCGCGCGCAGTCAACAGTTCCCCGTGCGAGCCGCTGACCAGCACAAACGCAGTCCGTGAGCGGCAGTCGCAAGTCCTTGCGGTGCTAGAGTGGGCAGCCGACGAAGGGAACCCGGGGCTGATGGCTTTCACGGTTGGCGAGACTGTTGTCTACCCGCACCACGGTGCTGCGGTCATCGAGGACATCGTCTTGCGCACGGTCAGGGGCGAGGAGAAGACCTATCTGGTCCTGCGCGTCGTCGCCCAGGGCGACCTCGTCGTCCAGGTCCCCTCGGACAACGTCGACCTGGTCGGTGTCCGGGACGTGGTCGGCCAGGAGGGCCTGGAGCGCGTGTTCGACGTGCTGCGCACCCCGCACAGCGAGGAGCCGACCAACTGGTCGCGCCGCTACAAGGCGAACCTGGAGAAGCTGGCCTCCGGTGACGTGATCAAGGTGGCCGAGGTCGTCCGCGACCTGTGGCGCCGGGAGCGTGGCCGTGGCCTGTCCGCCGGCGAGAAGCGGATGCTCGCCAAGGCCCGGCAGATCCTGGTGTCCGAGCTGGCGCTGGCCGAGCAGACCAACGAGGACAAGGCCGAGAAGGTCCTCGACGAGGTCCTCGCCTCCTGAGCTCGCCGCCTCCCGACGACGCCGGCCCCCTGGTGACCCGGGGGCCGGCGTCGTCGTCTGTCTGGGCAGTGGTGCCGGCCGCGGGGACCGGGGAGCGCCTGGGTGCCGACCGGCCGAAGGCGCTGGTCGAGATCGGCGGCCGGTCGCTGCTCGGGTGGGCGCTGGAGGCGCTGGCGGCGGGCGGGGTGGACGCCGCCGTCGTGGCCGGGCCGCCGGACGCCGACGGCGCTCGCGCGCTGGCCGCCGTGCTCGCGCTCGACCCGCCAACCCTGCCGGTGCTGGTCGTCCCGGGCGGGCCGGACCGGACCGCCTCCGTGGCCGCCGGCCTGTCCGCGGTGCCGGTGCACGCGGCGGTGGTGCTGGTCCACGACGCGGCCCGGCCGCTGGTGCCGGCGGCCGTCGTCGCGCGGGTGGTGGCCGCCGTGCGTGCCGGAGCCCCCGCGGCGGTGCCGGCGCTGCCGGTGGTGGACACGGTCAAGCAGGTCCTGGGCGGCGCCGTCCACGCCACGGTCGACCGCGGCAACCTGGTGTCGGTGCAGACGCCGCAGGGCTTCGACCCGGCCGTGCTGCGGCGCGCCTTCGCCGGGTCCCCGGCCG
>CAXTBU010000003.1:75243-88456 GCA_964242885.1 uncultured Actinomycetales bacterium | reverse complement strand
GCGGTACGCGAGCACGACGGCGGCGGTCCGGTCGCGGACCCCCAGCTTGGCCAGCACGTTCCCGACGTGGGTCTTCACCGTCTCCCCGGACACGACGAGCCGGTCCGCGATCTCAGCGTTGGTCAGCCCGTCGGCGAGCAGCCGCAGGACGTCCTGCTCGCGGTCGGTCAGGCGGGCGCGGGCCAGGCCGCCGTCGAGCTCGGGGCTCCGGGTCGACGCCAGCCGGCGCAGCGCCGCGGGGAACAGCAGCGAGTTCCCGGCGGCGACCACCCGGACGGCGTGCACCAGCTGCTCCGGCGTCGCCCGCTTGAGCAGGAAGCCGGCCGCGCCGGCGACGAGCGCGTCCCAGACGTAGCCGTCGTTCTCGAACGTCGTGACCACGAGGACCCGTGGGTCCGGCCCGCCGCGGCCCGCGGCCTCGGTGAGGGACCGGGTCGCCTGGATGCCGTCGACGCCGGGCATCCGGACGTCCATCAGCACGACGTCCGGGCGCACGCGGCGGACCAGGGCCGGGACCTCGGCGCCGTCCGCGGCCTCGCCGACGACGGCGATGTCCGGCTCCACCCCGAGCACGGCCCCGAGCCCGGACCGGATCAGCGGTTCGTCGTCCACCAGCACGACGCGGATCACGGCACGCCGATCGGGATCCGCGCGGTCAACCGCCATCCGGCACCCGCCGGCCCGGCCGACAGCGACCCGCCGAGCTCGGTGACCCGGTGGCGTGCGCCGGCGAGTCCCGTTCCGCCGCCGGGTCGTGCGGGCGGGTCAGCTGTCGCTCGGGGACTGAGCCCGTTGGCGACGCTCACGGTCAGCTCCCCGTCCCCGGCGGTGACGGCCACGTCGATCCGGCCGGTCCCGTGCCGGACGGCGTTGGTCAACGCCTCCTGCACCACCCGGTAGGCCACCCGCGAGACCGCGACCGGAACCGTGCGCACGTCGCCGTGCACGTCGGTGCGCACGTTCTGCCCGTCGCTGCGCACCAGCTCGACGAGCCCGCCGAGCTCGGCCAGCGTCGGGCCGGCCGGCGCCCCCACCGTCCGCAGCAGACCGAGCGCACCGTCCAGGTCGGCCTGCGCGGTGCGCGCGGACGTCCCGGCCGCGCGCAGGGCCCGCTCGACGACCGTGCGGTCGCCGCCGGTCGCCAGCACCCGCTCCGCGGCCGCGGTCTGCAGGGCGACCACCGCCAGCGCGTGCCCGACCGAGTCGTGCAGTTCCCGTGCCAGGTGGGCGGAGTCGGACAGCACCCGGTTGTCGCGTTCCAGGTCGGCGATCCGGGACCGGGCACCTGGCCGCAGCAGCCGCCGCGCTGCCGCGGACAGGACCGCGCCCGCCAGGGCACCGACCACGAGCAGCCCCGCGAGGACGGCGAGCCCGGTGGGCACGGCGACGCCCGCCGACAGGTCCGGCACCGCGTACCCGTCGGTCGCCGACGGCGGCAGGAGCGGCGAGGCGAGCACCAGCAGGGCGGCCGGCACCCCGGCGAGGGCCAGCGCGCTGCACGTCCCGCCGACGAGCAGGTGGGCCGCGACGAACACGGCCGCCGGCACCCGCTCGAGCGTTGCGGCGTCCGGTGCCGGACGTCCGGGCGAGAGCAGCTCGCGGACCGCCGTCACCTCCAGCGACCGGACTCCGCGCAGCAGTCCCGCCGCCAGGGCGAGCGGCGCGGACGCCGCGAGCACCAGCACGACCTCGGCCGCGGAGAGCGCTGCGCCGCCCGGCCCGTCGACCGCGGCCGCCACGACGGACACCAGCAGGGCGAACGGGGTGAGCAGTGCTCCACCGAGGACCAGGAAGGCCCAGCGTCGCCAGGCGGCCGCGCCTCCCAGCACGGCGATCACCCGCGGAGCCCGCCCGGTCGGGCGGATCGGCCGGGAACCCATGCGTCCAGCGTCGCAGCCAACCGGTGCCCGCACCTCCCCCGTGCCGGGGAGGCGGTCCACCCGGCCGGGGGAGTCGGTCGACACCGCCGCCGCGAACAGTTGCCCTCATGACGAAGACACGGCAGGAATCGGGACGATCCGCGGACGGCACGGCGAGGGGACACCTGGCGCGGCTCGGCGCGGCTCTACCGGGGCCCGGCGTCCTCGGGGTGCTGTCGGTCGCGGCGACCGCGGGGTCGCTGGTGTCGGCGGCCGGGATCGGGGCCGTCGAGGGCGCCGACAGCGTCGCCCCGGCGGCGGCGATGACGCTCGGTGGGCTGGCCGGCCTGGTCACCGCCGGTTCGCTGGCCGGCCGGCCGTTGGCGCTGCGCCGCCTGCGGCCGCCGACCAGGGCGTGGACGGCCGGGATCGGCGCTGTCCTGCTGCTGTGGTGTGCCGGCGGGCTGGTGTTCGACCTGATCCGTGCCGGGGTCGGCGAGCCGGTCGACGCCGTCGGCGCCGCGGTGCGGCTGGTGGCCCTGGCCGCCGGCGTCCTGCTCGCCGCCACCGCGCTGGCCGCGCGCAGCCGCTCCGGTTCGGAGCGGGCCGGGAGCCGGCCGGTCCGGTGGCCCGGGTACGCGGCCGCGGTGCTGGCGCTGCCCTACGCGGTGCTGAAGACGGCGTGGGCGCTCGGCTCGACGGTCGGCCTCACCGACCCCGACGAGGTGGTCGAGCTGATGGCCGGTCAGGGCGTCGCGGCCTGGGTGGCCGGCTGGGGGACGGTGCTGCTGGCCCTGGCCGGCAGTGCGATCGGCCTCGGCCTGGCGCACCGGCCCCGGCACGCGCTGGTGGCGGCGGCGGTCCGGGCGGCCGGCTGGGTCGGCGCGGTGGTGCTGGTGAGCACCGGCCTGACGGCGACCTGGCTCACCGTCGGGTCGCTGGCCGGGAGCGCTGACGCGGGCGGGGAGAGCGGGCCGATCGCCGACTGGGTGTACCTGCTCGTCTACGCCGACTTCGCCCTGTGGGGGCTGGCGCTGCTGCTCGCCTGCCTGCGGTGCCGACCGGCGCGCACCCCGGGCCGGGTCGGCGCCCGGACCGGCCGGGGCGTCGGCCTCACTACCCTGGGCGGGTGAGCCTGCAGCTGTACGACACCGCGACGCGCGAGGTGCGCCCCTTCGTCCCCCGGGTCCCCGGGCAGGTCGGCGTCTACCTGTGCGGGCTCACCGTGCAGTCCCCGCCGCACATCGGGCACATCCGCTCGGCGGTCGCGTTCGACATCCTGCGCCGCTGGCTCGCCCGTCAGGCCGACGTCACGTTCGTCCGCAACGTCACCGACATCGACGACAAGATCCTCGCCCGCGCGGACGCGACCGGCCGGCCGTGGTGGGCGATCGCCTACACCAACGAGCGCGCGGTGACCGTCGCCTACGACGCCCTCAACGTGCTCCCCCCCACCTACGAACCGCGCGCGACCGGGCACGTGCCGGAGATGGTCGAGCTGATCGCCGAGCTGGTCGACGCCGGCCACGCCTACCCGGCCGCCGACGACTCCGGCGACGTCTACTTCGACGTCGCGTCGTGGCCGGACTACGGCTCGCTGAGCCACCAGCGGCTGGACGACATGGAGCCCGCGGCGGATGCGGACCCGCGCGGCAAGCGCGACCCGCGGGACTTCGCGCTGTGGAAGGGGTTCAAGCCCGGTGAGCCGGTCAGCGCGAGCTGGGCCACCCCGTGGGGCCGCGGCCGGCCGGGCTGGCACCTGGAGTGCTCGGCGATGGCGCGCAAGTACCTCGGCTCGGCGTTCGACATCCACGCCGGCGGGCTGGACCTGCGGTTCCCGCACCACGAGAACGAGCAGGCGCAGTCCCGCGCGGCCAAGGACGAGTTCGCGGCGTACTGGCTGCACAACGGCTGGGTCACCATGAGCGGCGAGAAGATGAGCAAGTCCCTCGGCAACGGGCTGCTGGTGTCGGAGATGATCCAGCAGGTCCGCCCTGTGGAGCTGCGCTACTACCTCGGGGCGGCGCACTACCGCAGCGCCGTGGAGTTCTCCGACCGCGCGCTGTCGGATGCGGGCGTGGCGTTCCGCCGCATCGAGCACTTCGTCGGCCGCGCGACCGCTGCTCTCGCCGGCGACGGCGGCGCTGCCCTCGTGCGGCTCGGCGAGGTCCCGGCCGCCTTCGCCGCCGCGATGGACGACGACCTGGCCGTCCCGGCGGCGCTCGGCGTGCTGCACGAGACCGTCCGCGAGGGCAACCGGGTGCTGGACGCGGGCGACGCTCTCGACCGCGATCGGCTCGACGGCCTGCTGGCGCAGGTCAACGCGATGCTCGACGTGCTGGGCCTGCTGTTCGTCGACTCGCCCGCCGACCCGGCGTCGGACACCGCCGAGCGGGCACTCGCCGCGCTCGACGTCCTGGTGCGCGCCGCGCTGGACGAGCGCGCCCGGGCCCGGGCCGCGCGGGACTGGCCGGCGGCCGACGCCGCCCGCGACCGGCTCGCCGCCGCCGGCGTGGTCGTCACCGACACCCCGGCCGGTCCGACCTGGGAGCTGCCGGTGTCCGGGCCGTCGCCGGCCAGCGACCTCGACGCCCAGGTCACCGACTCGACAGACTCCACCGGCGCAGACGCCCGCTCCATCGACACCGACGCCGTCGCCCGCTCCACCGACACCGACGAGAGGAACGCCGGTGCCTGACGCCCGGCCGCGGTCCGCCGCGATCCGCAAGACCCCGAAGAAGGGCACGTCCGTGGGCTCCGGCGGCGTGCGCCGCCGCCAGCTCGAGGGACGCGGCCCGACCCCGCCGGCCGAGGCGCGCGAGCACCACCCGGCAGCCAAGCGCGCGGCGAAGCCTGCCCGCGCCGGCGGCAACCGGGCGGGTGCGCCGACCGGCGGCGGGCGGACCGGCGGCGGGCGGACCGGTGGCCGCCAGGGCGGTCCCGGAGCCGGTCAGCGCCGTCCGGTCGGACGGGTCCCCGGCCGCCGGGGCAACCGTGACGCGGTCGAGCTGGTCACCGGCCGCAACGCGGTGGGGGAGGCGCTCGCCGCCGGGATCGCCGCGAGCACCCTGTACATCGCCGAGCGGATCGACACCGACGACCGGGTCCGGACGATCATGCGCACCGCCGCGGACCGCTCCATCCCCGTCCTCGAAGCGCCGCGCCCGGAGCTGGACCGGCTGACCGACGGCGCCGTCCACCAGGGCGTCGCGCTGGCGATCGCCTCCTACGACTACGCCGCCCCGGCGGACCTGCTGGACGGCTCGACCACGACGCCGCTGCTGGTGGCGCTGGACGGCGTGACCGACCCGCACAACCTCGGCGCGGTCATCCGCTCCGCGGCGGCGTTCGGCGCCGGCGGGGTCGTCATCCCGGAGCGCCGTGCGGCCGGGGTGTCCGCGGGGGCGTGGAAGGCATCCGCCGGGGCGGTCGCCCGCATCCGCGTCGCCCGCGCCGGGAACCTCACCCGCGCGCTGCTGGAGTACAAGAAGGCCGGCCTGGCGGTCGTCGGCCTGGCCGGCGAGGGCGCGGTCGACCTGGGGCAGCTGTCCACCCTGGGGCTGGCCACCGGTCCCCTGGTCGTCGTCGTCGGTGCCGAGGGCAAGGGGCTGTCCCGCCTGGTCCGGGACAGCTGCGACGCCACGGTGTCGATCCCGGTCACCGGCCTGGTCGAGTCGCTGAACGCGTCGGTGGCCGCCGGCATCGTCCTGCACGCCGTCGCCGCGGCCCGCCGCGAGGCGACCACCTGAGGCGCACCGCCTGAGGCGCACCGCCTGAGGCGCACCGCCTGAGGCACCGGGCCTGCCGCCGTGCTGCAGCTCAGACGTTCCCCGGCCCGGGCGACGGGGCGGTTGGCGAGCAGTGTCGGGTGGCTACCGGTGGGCAGGTGGCCGACGAGGTCGTGCGCGCTCGCTTCCGCGGCGAGCAGGAGCGTGTCGGCCGCGGCGGCCAGATGCTCCCAGGTTGCGTCCAACGCCGCCCGCTCGGGGCCGAGAGTCCGCGCGGTGACCGCAACCGTTGGTCGTCCGACCAACGAACCCGGCCCTTGGTCGTTCGCCCAAGGCAGTGCCGCAGCGGTGGTCGCGGCGGGCAGCAGGTGCGCACGGTGGTGGTAGCCCAGATGGACGAGACGAGAGCGGGAGACCAGTGACGAGCACCAGAACTCTTCATCGGACGGCCCTTGTGGCGCTGTCCACCGTTGCGCTCGGCGCCGGTGCCGTGCTGACCGCAGCGCCCGCGCAGGCGGACGGCCCCAGCCGCGACGAGCTGCTGAACATCTGCGACGGCGGCCGCAGCGAGGACGGCGAGTACCGCCTGAGCGAGTGCGTCTTCGAGGCGGGCACCGAGAGCCCGCAGACCCTGGACTGGCACCGCTACGGGGAGCCGGTGACCAACTGCGCGCCGGGCGCGACCCAGACGATCAGTTCGCTGGTCGGCTCGACCCGAACCGAGACCGAGAGCTGGACCGTCGGCGGCGGCATCAAGATCGAGCTGAAGCCGATCACGATCGAAGGCAAGTCGGACTACTCGAACTCGCGGTCCACCACCACCGAGCGCCGCGACACCATCACCACCCCGCCCGGCCGCAAGAACGCCCTGACGGCGGGCGTCGGTTTCGTGGAGCAGACCGGTCGCTTCCGCGTCGTGACCGAGTTCGGCATCCCGGGCGAGACCACCGGCGGCGTGTACGTGACCTTCTACGTCGACGAGGTGAACCGCCGGGTGCCCACCGGCTACACCGAGAAGGGCCAGGACGAGGTCGGCTGCGACTCGAAGTTCACCATCGACCCTGAGCCGTGACCGGCAGCGCTCCCCGCGGTGGCGGTGGGCGGTGCGAGCCGCTCACCGCCGCCGGCAGGCGGCGCGGTCGCTCACCGCCGCCGGCGCGAGCCGAGCACCAGGACGCCCCTGGTGAACGCCGCCGCGGTCAGGGCCGCCCGGTTCGCCGCCCGCCAGCGCAGCATCAGCCGGGACAGCCGCCACCCGACGGCCTGGCGGCTGTAGTGCGTCGCCGCGGCGATCTCCTCGTTGGAGCGGCCCCGGGCCACCAGTGCCAGCATCTGCACGTCCACCGGCTCCAGGTCGTCGCGGGCCGCGGACACCACGCGGGGCACGGAGCCGGGTGGTGCGCTCGCGCGGGCGCCGACCCACGCCTCCACCCACGTGCTGCCCAGTTCCTGCGCCACCACGGCGGCGCGCACCACCAGGCGGGCGGCGCGCACGACCTCCAGGTTCTGCTCGGCGAACCGGCAGAACACCGCGACCGCCGGCAGGGCCGCGCGCAGGCACACCGCGAGCGGAACGTCGTTGTCGCGGCAGTCGGCCGCCAGCTCCCGCAGCCGGTCCAGGCACTGCGGGGACACCGGGCCGCCCTCCTCGACCGCGCGCAGCGCGTCCGCGAGCACGACCGGCACGATCCGGCGGTACTGCTCGCGCAGCCACGTCCGGTGCGGTTCGGCGAGGTGGTCGTGCGGTAGCTCCAACAGCGCCTCGCTGATCCGCGGCAGGTGCTGGGAGAGCGTGACGGTCACCGCGCGGGGCGTTCGAGCGGGTTGGGCCGACCGGCCGGATGGGTCACCCGACCATGGAACGACAGTCGGGTGAACGCCGCATGGCCCGGGTGGCCGCTGGAGCCGTCGACAGCTGGAACTCCTGGTGCCGTCGAGCGGGTGGCCGCCCGCTCAGCTCAGGTCAGCCACGCTGTGGCCGCGGGCGCCGGGAACGGGCGGGGGAGAGCGGTGATCCCGCCGAGCGGGGCGACGGCCACCCGGGTGAGCCGGACCCCGGCAGGGCCGGACGAGGTCGCGGCCGTCACCGCCGAGAGGTGTCGCCGGCGCGCGCGGTCGCGGGCGTCCGGCGCCGGCCGCGACCGGTGCGCCGGATCGGTCGTGGAGGCCGGCCGTCGCCGCGGGCGGACGAGCGGGTGCAGCGGGGAGATCGTCGATGTCGTCATGCCCGGAACGCTCGCCGGTCGGCGTGGGCATGCGCTGTGCCGGTTCTGGGAGCCTGCTGTGGGTCGGCGCGACCGTGCGGTCAGTGCCGAACCGCGCGCTCCACGCCGGCACCGGTCAGCGAGCGGACCTCCATCTCCGCCGCCACCTGGCTGTCCGGCACCTCCCGGCTGGTCACCGTGCCCAGCCAGCCCAGGAAGAACGCCAGCGGGATCGTCACCAGGCCGGGGTTGTCCAGCGGGAACCAGGAGAAGTCGATCGTCGGGTCGGTGATCATCGACGCGCTCCGGCCCGTCGCGTCCGCCGGCTTGCCGGACACAACCGGCGAGAAGACGATCAGCACCAGACACGACGCGAGCCCGCCGTAGATGCTCCACAGCGCGCCGCGGGTGGTGAACCGCCGCCAGAACAGCGAGTAGACGATGGTCGGCAGGTTGGCCGACGCGGCGACCGCGAACGCCAGGGCGACCAGGAACGCGACGTTCTGTCCGTTGGCCAGGATGCCGCCGACGATCGCGACGACCCCGATCACCACCGCGGTGATGCGGGCGACCCGCACCTCGGCCTCCGGGCGGACGTCGCCGCGCTTGATCACGTTGGCGTAGACGTCGTGGGCGAAGCTCGCGCTGGCGGTGATCGTCAGCCCGGCGACCACGGCCAGGATCGTGGCGAAGGCGACAGCCGCGATCAGGCCGAGCAGCACGGTTCCACCGAGCTCGTAGGCCAGCAGCGGCGCCGCCGAGTTCGCCCGGCCCGGTGCCGCGGCGATCCGCTGCGGGCCGACCAGGGCCGCCGCGCCGTAGCCGAGCACCAGCGTGAGCAGGTAGAAGACGCCGATGATCCAGATGGCCCAGACGACCGACCGGCGGGCCTCCTTCGCGGTCGGCACGGTGTAGAAGCGCATCAGGATGTGCGGCAGGCCGGCGGTGCCGAACACCAGGGCCAGCGCCAGGGACAGGAAGTCCAGCTTCGAGGTCCCGGTCGCGCCGTACTGCCGGCCCGGCTCCAGCAGCGACGTCCCCGCCGCGCCGGCCCGGTCCACGGCCGCGCCGAGCAGCGAGGACAGGTTGAACCGGTACTCGGCGAGCACCCACACCGTCATCGTCGCGGCCCCGAGGACCAGCAGTGTCGCCTTGATGATCTGCACCCAGGTGGTGCCCTTCATGCCGCCGATCAGCACGTAGGCGATCATCACCGCGCCGACGACGGCGATCACCAGCCCCTGCTGGGCGCGCCCGGTCACCCCGAGCAGCAGCGCGACCAGCCCGCCAGCGCCGGCCATCTGCGCCAGCAGGTAGAAGAAGCTGACGATCAGCGTCGAGGTCGCGGCGGCGGTGCGCACCGGCCGCTGGCGCAGCCGGAAGCTCAGGACGTCGGCCATCGTGAACCGCCCGGTGTTGCGCAGCAGCTCGGCCACGAGCAGCAGGGCCACCAGCCAGGCCACCAGGAACCCGATCGAGTAGAGGAACCCGTCGTAGCCGTTGAGCGCGATCGCCCCGGCGATGCCGAGGAAGCTGGCGGCCGACAGGTAGTCCCCGGAGATCGCGACGCCGTTCTGCGGCCCGGAGAACGCGCGTCCGCCGTCGTAGAAGTCGGCGGCGGAACGGTTGTTGCGGCTGGCGCGCAACACGATGACCAGCGTCGCGACGACGAACACGGCGAAGATCGCGATGTTGACAACGGGGTTGCCGACGGTCATCGGGAGCTCCGCTCGGTGCGAGCGGCGCTCTCGGCGTCGATGCGGTCGCGGATGCGGGCGGCGACCGGGTCCAGGTGCCGGTCGGCGAAGCGCACGTAGAGGGTGGTGATGACGAACGTGGTGACGAACTGCGCGAGCCCGAGCAGCAGCCCGAGGTTGACCCGGCCGAACACCGGCGTCGCCATGAACCCGTGCGCGTAGTCCGCGAGCAGCACGTAGGCCAGGTACCAGGCCAGGAAACCGATCGTCAGCGGGACCACGAACCGGGCCCGCCGGCGCCGCAGATCCGCGAACTCCTGGGAGTCACGGACCGCGATCCAGTCCGTCCCCGCGGCGGCCGGCGGGGCGGACGGGTTGGGCACGACAGGTTCGGCCATCGGCACTCCTCGTCGGCGAGGTGGGTCCAGCGGGACGCGTCCGGCCACTGTGCCGGAGAGCACGTCCCCGCCGGGGTCAGGCGCGCGCGAGTGCCTCGCGGACCCGGACGCGGCCGCCGACCCGCAGCACGGAGTTGCGGTAGATCCGCCCGGCCAGGACGGTCATCGCCGCGGCGGCGAGGACGGCGAGCAGCAGGGACAGCGCGATCTGCCAGGCGGGCGCGGCGCCGGCCGCGATCCGGGCGGGCATCAGGAACGGGGAGAAGAACGGGACCTGGCTGAGCAGCGAGATCCACCGGTTGTCCGGGCCGAGAGCGGGCAGTCCGTAGACCGTCACGAAGAACGGCACGACGAGGACGAAGACCAGCGGGGTGAGCACCGACTGCAGGTCCTCCTGCCGGGAGACCAGCGAGGCCGCGCCCGCGTACAGCACCGCGAACAGCACGTAGCCCAGCAGGTACCACACCACCAGCCAGACGATCGACCGAGCCGCCAGACTCCCCAACCCGGGCAGCGAGTCCACCTGACCGGCGACGATCGCGCCGACGCCGCCGATCACCAGCAGCTGCAGCAGGCCCAGCGCGCCGAGGCCGAGGACCTTGCCCGCCAGCAGCTGCCACGGCCGCACCGCCGAGAGCACCAGTTCCACGACGCGGCTGGCCTTCTCCTCGACCACGCCCTGGCAGATCAGTGATCCGGTCAGGTTGAACGACAGGAAGATCAGCACCCCGGACACGATCCCCACGGCGATTGCCGCGTCCGTCTGTTGACCGTCCTCCAGCGTGCGCTCGGTCGACCGCGCGTCCGCCGCGCGCCGGGCCACCTCGGCCGGGTCCGCACCGGCCTGCCGGAGCGCGGCGGCCAGCACCTGCGCCGACAGCGCGCCGTCGACGACCCGCTGGACCGCGGGGGCGACCTCGGAGCGGCCGAGCAGGACCGGAGCCGCGGCCGTCCCGGTGACCGCCACGTCGAGGTCCCCGTCGCGCACCCGCTGCTCGGCGGTCGCCGCGTCCAGCGTGCTCAGCTCCAGGTCGACGTCCGCGGCGGCGGCCTGCGCGCGCACCGGGTCCGCGAGCGCAGCGGTCTGGGAGGTCAGCGCGACCGACGTCGTCTCCGAGCGGCTGGCCAGCAGGCCGTTGACGACGCCGACACCGCCGATCAGCACCAGCACGACGAGGGTGCCGAGCAGGAAGCTCTTGCTCCGCAGGCGACTGAACAGTTCCCGTCCGGCGATGACCCCGACGACGCCCAGCCCGCCCCCGCCGCTCCGCCAGGAAGGGCCCGCTGTCCGGTTCATCCGACGACCTCCCGGTAGATCTCGGTCACGGTCCGGCGCCGCGGGCTGAACCCGTGGACCGGCCCGAGCGCGAGCGCGGCCCGCAGCAGGTGCTGGTCGTCGGCGTCGTCGTCGAGCTCCACGACGACGCCGCCGTCCTCGGTCCCGGCCAGCCGGGCGCCCGGGACGCCGTCCAGCCAGCCGGCCGGTGCGCCCGGCACGTCGACGAGCACCCGCCGGCGGTGCCCCGCCTGCAACTGGGCGACCGTCCCGACCGCCGTCATCCGGCCGCCGGTGACGATGCCGATCCGGTCGCACAGCCGCTCCACGAGGTCCAGCTGGTGGCTGGAGAACACGACCGGCACCCCGGCGTCGGCCTGCTCCCGCAGGATCTCCGCGAGGGTGTCGACGGCGAGCGGGTCCAGGCCGGAGAACGGCTCGTCCAGCACCAGCGCCACGGGCGAGTGGACGAGCGCGAGTGCGAGCTGGACGCGCTGCTGGTTGCCCAGGCTCAGCTTCTCGACGGGGTCCGCGCGCCGGGCCCCCAGCCCGACCCGCTCGGACCACCGGTCGGCCGCGGTCGCCGCCTCGCCGCGGGACAGTCCGTGCAGCCGGGCGAAGTAGGCCAACTGCCCGGCGACGGTGTCCTTCGGGTACAGCCCGCGCTCCTCGGGCAGGTAGCCGAAGCTCGCCCGGACCCGGGCGTCGACCGGCCGGCCGTCGAAGGACACGGTTCCCGCATCGGGCTCCAGCACGCCGAGCACGATCCGCATCGTGGTCGTCTTGCCGGCCCCGTTGGCGCCGACGAAGCCGAACAGCTCTCCCGGTGCGACGGCGAACCCGATCCCGTCCAGGGCGACGGTCGAGCCGAACCGCTTGGACACCCGGTCGACGACCAGGCCGCCCTGAGCTGTCTGCACGGGGCCACCGTCCCCGGTGGACGCCGCGACTGTCAAGCCGATCTTGACGACCGGTTCAGCTGCCGGCGAGCGCCCGCAGCAGGTCGTCCTCGGCGGCGAAGACGTCGGCCTGCGGGCGGTAGTGCCGACCGAGGAACGGGAACACCTCGACCGGGTCTCGGTCGCGGGTGACCTCGACCAGCCACTCGACGAAGGAGGGGAGCGCGTCCGCGTACGTCGTCACCGGTGCGTAGCCGAGCTCGGCGGCAGCCAGTGCGGTGCTCGCGACGAACGGCGTCGTCGTCGACCACGGCGTCGCCCCCACCCCGTCCGGGCCGTTCCCCGGCAGCAGCACCTCGGCCCAGCTCACCCCGAGCGCGGCGGCGACCAGCCGGCCGATCTCCAGCGTGGACGGGCAGTCCGGGTCCGCGGCGTTCAGCACCCGCCGCCCGGGGCGGGCCGCGCCGAGAGCGATGATCTCGGCGAGGTTGTCCGCGGCGGTGGGCTGGAAGCGGCTGGTGCCGGAGTGGTCCAGCACCACGGCGCGGCGCCCGCCGAGCGCCCGGCTGACGAAGAACCACTCGCGGGGGTGGACCGAACCGGCGCCGTGGATCGCCCCGGGCCGGCTGACGGTGACCGGGACGCGGGCGTGCTCGAGCAGGTGCTGCTCGATGGTCACCTTCCGGTCGGCGTACCCGGTGTCGCCGGGCGCGACGGTCGGCTGGTCCTCGGTGATCGGGACCGGGAAGTCCGGGTGGCCACCCGTGTCCGCCGTGTCCAGGGACCGGCCGGCGGCATCGGCGTAGACGCCGAGCGTGGACACCACGTGCAGCGCGCCGACCCGGTCGCCGAGGTCGACCAGCTGCCGGCCGTGCACCGGCGTCATGCAGACCGCGTCGATCAGCAGGTCCACCCCGTCGGCGGCCGCGCCGAGCGCCGCGTCGTCGTACCGGTCCAGCTGCACCAGCGTGGCGCCGTCGGGGACCGGTGCCGTCGGCGCGGTCCGCCCGCGGGAGGCCACCCGGACCTCCCACCCGTCCCGGAGCAGGCGGTGCGCGGCCGCCAACCCGATCTGCCCCGTCCCGCCGAGAACCAGTGCCGTCGCCATGCGGCTCAGCCTCGCACCGTCGCTGTGCGACTGAGCCTCGAACC